>DATFUK010000328.1:0-27663 GCA_035260865.1 Candidatus Methylomirabilota bacterium
CGGGGAAAGCACGTAGGTTCCCCGGGGTTTTTTCTCGTGCTAGAGTACTCATCATGTGGAGAGCTAATCAGGAGACCGCCCATGGATAGCCCTCGTCCGGCACCGGGCTTCGTGAAGCGCATCGGTGAAGTCTTGGACACCCGCCGGGGCGTGACGTTCAAGGCACTCAAGTCCGAGAGCCTCCTGAATCGCCTCACCGGCGAGACCATGCCCTTCGGCTGGACCGTGAACCCGTTCCGCGGGTGTGAGCTGGGCTGCCGCTACTGCTACGCGCGGCCGACCCACGAGTACCTCGGGCACGGCGAGCCCGAGGAGTTCGAGGAGCGCATCTACGTCAAGGAGGCGGGCACCGCGAGGCTGCTGAGCGGCCTGATCAGGGCCCGCGACGCCGGGCAGGAGATCGCCATCGGCACCGCGACCGATCCGTACCAGCCGGCGGAAGCGCGGTTCGCGGTGACCCGCGGCGTGCTGGAGGCCATGGCGCGGGTGCCCGGGCTCCGCATCGGGCTCACCACCAAGTCCACCGGCGTCCTGCGCGACCGCGAGCTCCTCTCCCGCATCGCGCGGTCCTCGGACCTGTGGGTGAACGTCTCGCTGATCTCGCTCGACGCGGCACTCCTTCGGCAGCTCGAGCCCCGGGCGCCCCGGCCCGACCTGAGGCTCGAGGCCGTGCGCGCGCTCTCCGCCGAGGGCGTCCGGGCGCGCGTCTTCCTCATGCCGGTGCTCCCGCTGCTGACCGACGGCGACGCGGGCCTGCGCGAGCTGCTGACCGCCGCCCTCGCGGCGGGCGCGCGCGAGGCGATCTCGCAGGCGCTGTTCCTGCGGACCGAGATGACGTGGCGTTTCTTCCTCGACTTCGTGGCGCAGGAGTTCCCGTGGGCGCTTCCGCGCTACCGCGCGCTCTACCCGGTGCCCGGCAATGCCCCGCGCGCCTACCGCGAGGAGATCGAGCGTCGCGTGGCGCGGCTGGCCGCGGAGGTCGGCTTTCCGGCCCGCACCCGTGACGATCGCGTGCGGACGGAGGCGCCCGCGCGGCCGCGCCAGCTCTCGCTGATGTGGTGAGAGGGGCCCGGCCTCAGTCGTCGTAGAGGCGGCCCTGCTCGGGCGCGGCGGGGGCCGGATCCTCCTCGACGACGGGCGAGAGGCCGTCCTGCTCGATCAGCGGCCGGAACTTCTCGTAGAGCTCCTGCAGCTTGGCCACGTAGTACGCGGTGTTCTCGTCGGGCGCGGCCGGGCTCCACTCGGTCGCGAGCTTGGCCGCCTCGTTGACCTTGATGCGCTTGGAGTCGCCGGTCACGTAGTAGGAGATCTGGTCTCCCGGCTGGTACGACCGGCTCGCGCCCTGGGCCAGCTCGTAGGCCGCGCCCACGTTGCGCGCGCCCGCCTGGAGCTTCTGGCGGTACACCCCGAGCGACTCCTGCAGCGTCTCCGTCTTCATGAACTGCTTGAGGGGCACGCGGTGGGCCCGGAAGTCGTCCTCCCAGCGGCCGGCGAGGGCGGGAATCTCGTCCCGGCGCCCGGTGAGGAGGAGGCGGAACATCTCCTCCATCCAGAGCCGCTGGAAGAGCTCGATGCCGCGCGAGCGCAAACTCGAGCCCTTGATCAGGAGCTTGCCGCGCTCGTCGAGAACGACGTAGTTCTTCATCTTGTAGCTGAACATCGCCACGTAGCGGCCGTCGAGCTCGAGCTGGATCCCCTCCGGGAGGACCGCGGAGAGCTCGCTCACCAGATGCTCCTCCGAGGCCGGCGCGGGCGGCACGAAGTAGATCCCGTCGGTATCCACCTCGACCACGGTCGCGCCCAGCTCACCGAGCCGGTCGAGCAGGGCCTGCACGAGCCGCCGGCCCTCGCCGGTCACCCGATTCGCCACGTCGAAATCGTTCCAGTGCCCCTGCGAGAAGGCGAGGTAGCCGTAGAACGAGTTGATGAAGATCTTGAAGGTCTGCTGGAGAGCGTTCAGGAAGATCCGATCCTCCGGGGCCGCCGCTTCCCGGGCCAGCCGCTTGGCCGAGACCCGGAACTCGCGCAGGTCGCGGAGCAGGGACGCCCCGACCCCGAGCCGGTCGGAGGCCGGGAAGAGATCCTGCCCGAGCATCAGCGACGGGTAGAGCGAGGTCACGTCCACGTGCAGCACGTCGCGGGCCACCCCCTGCTGGAACACCGCGGTGTAGCCGCCCGCGACCCCGCGACCCTGGCCGGGCGCGGGCACCGCCTGGCGGCGGTGCAGGTACTCCCGCATCAGCAGCGCGTCGATCTTGGTCGCGTTACCGCGCAGCACGGTGGTCTGGTAGTCGAAGGGCAGGGCCTGCGCCTGCACGAAGTAGGGCGGCGACAGGATGGCCGAGATCGCGAGCGTCTCCAGCACGTCGTCGCGCGCGTAGGCCATCAGCCGGGCCGGGTCCTCGACGAAGATCCGCGGGATCTCCTCGGGCGGGAGGTAGGTCCGGTCGGGCGCGGCCACCCCGAAGTGCCGGGCCACGTCCTTGAGGCCGTAGGACTCCAGGTCCCGCGCGCCCACGTCGTAGAGCTGGGCGAGGATCCAGGTGTCCACGATGTGGCGGCCGATCACCCCGTAGCGCCGGTAGCCGATCGCCCGCTCGGCCACCTGCATGCGCGAGGGATACCCGCGCAGCACCGAGCCGTCGCGGCCCCACGCGAGCGGGACGCGGCACCGCCGCCCCCGCGCCTCCATGTACTCGAGGTCGAAGCGGAAGATGTTATGGCCTTCCAGCACGTCGGGATCGCGCTCGCGGAGGATGCGCGAGCATTCGGCCAGGAGCTGGGCCTCGGACATCCGGGCGCCCGACAGCACGGTGGAGAACCCGGTGGAGTCGGCCATCGCGATCGCGATGATGCGGTCGGAGTCGCGGGCCGCGTTGGGGAACTCGAAGCCCGGCGCGGTGGTGACCTCGATGTCGAGCGCCATCCGCCGCAGGTCGCCAAAGCCCATGCCGAGGAACGAGGTCTTCCCGGAGCGCAGCAGGAACTGGTGTACCGGATCGTTGAGGAACCGGTAGGGCGCGTCGGGGGCCCCCGCGGCCTTGCCGGAGACGCGGAGGCAGTGATCCCGCACCCGGAGGGCCTGCGACCACGATGGGCACTCCGCGAGCCAGCGGTAGACCCCGGCCCCGTCGAGCGGCGTCACCTCCACGTCGCCCTTGAGCTCCTTGAGCAGATCGGGATCGGCCAGGAGCAGGAACGGCCGGAACGGCTCGTCGGCGGTGGTCACGGCCTCCTCGCCCCGCGCGTAGACCGTGACGTGACTCTCCGCGGGGCGGAAGGCGAGCAGGCCCCGGGCCGGGTCGTGCCCGAAGAGGAGGGGATTGTCGTAGAACGGGAGCGGGATCGAGGTCAATTGAGCAGGCCGCGGAGCCGGTGCAGCTCCTTCCGGGCGGTCACGTAGCGTGGCTCCAGCGCGAGCGCGCCCTCGAGCTCCCGGATGGCGGCGAGGATCTCGTGGCGCTTGACGTGGATGCGCGCCAGGTTGAAGTACGGGTAGTGTCGCGGCTCGTAGCGGGCCGCCTGCTTCGCGCGCTCGAGCCAGGCCACCGCTTCCTCCTCGCGCCCGAGCTCGATCAGGTACGCGCCGATGTCGTTGTAGGGGTTCCCGAAGTCGGGGTCCACCGAGATCGCGATCTTGCACTGGGCGATCGCGTCCTCGGGCCGCCCCTGGTAGCTGTACGCCCAGCCGAGGAAGGTGTGGGCCTCCGCGGTCGGGTGCAGCGTGATGGACCGCTGGTAGTGCGCCACCGCTTCCTCGAGGCGCCCCTGCATCTGCGCCTCGTACCCTTGCTGGAAATGGCGCTGCGCCTCCGCGCGCGTCTCCCTCGACGGCTCGTCGGTCATGTGACCCGCTCGTGCGCCCGTGGCTGATCCCGCTGGTTCGTCTCCCGGATGGTCCGGCGCCTCCTGGGCGCATTCTACCGCAGCGGCGTGCGCGCGGGCGCGCCGGCGCGCGGTCTCCTGGTATGCTCGGTCCGTGTACCGGGTCACCGCGGTGCTGATGGCGGCGACGCTCCTCGCAGGCTGTGCCGCGCACGCCCGCCCGACCGTCCGTTTCCCGAACATCACGCCCGGCGCCCCGGTGACGATCGAGGCCACGCTGGTGCGGCCCGCCGGCCCCGGCCCGTTCCCGGCGGTGGTGCAGCTCCACGGCTGCGCGGGCCTCGAGGCGCAGTCCTTCCGCTGGGCGCGCTGGCTCGCCGAGCGCGGCTACGTGGCCCTGGTGGTCGACAGCTTCGGCCCGCGGGCCGTCAAGGGCGACTGCCGCTCGGGGCCGGACGATCCGCCGATCACCGCGCGCTTCGACGATGCCTTCGGCGCGCTCCGCTACCTGCAGTCGCTCCCGGAGGTCCGGGCGGACCGGGTGGCCGCCATCGGCTGGTCGCAGGGTGGCGTCTACGCCATGGCGGTGATCAACGGCCCGAGCCTCGAGCGGGCCCGCGGGCGCGGTGTCACGCTGCCCGTCGTCGGTTTCGCGGCGGGCATCGGGGTCTATCCGGGCGGCTGCTTCTCCCTGGTCAACGAGCAGGTGGTCCGGCCGCTGCTCGTGCTCATCGGCGAGGCCGACGACTGGACGCCCGCGGCCAAGTGCCGTGAGATGGTGGAGGCCATGCGCGGCCGCGGCGCCGACGCCACCATCGTCACCTATCCGGGCGCCTATCACTACTTCGACGTGGAGGGGCAACGGCTCGAGGTGCAGACCCAGGTGGAGAACGACAACCGCGCGGGCGGCTTCGGCGCCACCGTGTCCTACCAGGCGGAGGCCGCCGCGGACGCCTACCGCCGGGTCGAGGAGTTCCTGGCGCGGCACCTGAAATAGCCCGCCGCGTTGCCAGCCCCGGGCCGCGCGTGCTAGCGTGAACCGGCACGCACCTCATGGACGCATCGGTCGAGATCGTCAAGCATCTGCTCGCCTCGGTGGTGTACATCCACGCCGAGGTCCCCTCGAGCCATCCCTCCACCCGCATCCTGGGTGACGAGCGAATGGGCACCGGGACGGTGGTGGATCCGGCGGGGCTCATCCTCACCGTCAACTACGTGGTCATGGGCGCCGAGACGCTCCAGGTCACCCTGGGACGGGGCCGGGCGCTCAAGGCGGAGATCGTCGCCCAGGACTTCGAGATCGGGCTTGCCCTGCTCCGTGTGAAGCGGCAGGGGCTCCAGGCGGTCCCCATCGGCGACTCCGAGACGCTCACGCGCGGGGAGCCGGTGTTCGCGATCGGGTCCAACGGGCCCCGCGAGCGGCGGGTGGCGGGCGGTCTCGTCACCCACCTCGGGGAGTTCGAGGAGTACTGGGAGTACCTGCTCGAGCGCGGAATCGTCTCGAGCGCCTCCAATCCCGGCTTCGGGGGCGGCCCGCTCTTCACCCTGAGCGGCCGCATGGTCGGTGTCGTCTCGCTGAATCTCAACGGGATCGCGCGCTGCTCGCTCGCCATCCCGGGCGAGTACTACCGCCGCAACCAGCAGGAGTTCATGCGCTTCGGCCGCGTGGTGAGCCGGCCGCAGCGGGCCTGGCTGGGCGTCTTCGCCCACGTGCTGGAAGAGGGCGTGGTGGTGGCCGGGCTCGTGCCGAACGGGCCGGGCGCGCGCTCCGGGATCCAGGAGGGCGACGTCATCGTCACGCTGGACGCTCAGGAGGTCCCGACGCGCAAGGAGCTCTACCTCTCGCTCTGGAAGCACGCGCCGGGCGAGAAGATGACGCTCGAGGTCATGCGCGACAACGAGGTGCGCCGGCTCTCGGTGACCGGCGGCGACCGCGCCGACTTCTACAAGCAGACATCCTGATTCACGCAGTCCGACAAAGGGGTCCCCATGGATCTGGGCATCAAGGGCAAGACCGCCCTCGTGGTGGCGGCGAGCAAGGGCATGGGCAAGGCGAGCGCGCTGGGGCTCGCCGCGGAAGGCGCGCGGGTCGTGATGTGCGCGCGCGGCGAGGCGGCACTGAACGACGCGGCCTCCGAGGTCAAGCGGCAGACCGGCGCGGAGGTGCTGGCCCTGACCGCGGACGCGAGCCGCGCCGCCGACATCTCGAAGGTGGTGGCGGAAGCCAACCGGGCCTTCGGCGGGGTCGACATCCTGGTGGCCAACGTGGGCGGGCCGCCTCCCGGCCCCTTCGAGACCATGACCGACGAGCACTGGACCAAGGCGTTCGAGCAGGTCCATCTCTCGACGGTGCGCTTCATCCGCGAGACGCTGCCCCACATGAAGAAATCGGGCTGGGGCCGCATCCTCGCCATCCAGTCGAGCTCGGTGAAGCAGCCGGTGGACGGCCTCGTGCTCTCCAACGGCATCCGGCCCGGGATCGCGGGCCTCTTCAAGACGCTCGCGGGAGACCTGGCCAAGGACAACATCACGGTCAACCTCGTGCTGCCCGGCCGCATCCTGACCGACCGGTTCATCGAGCACCAGACCGACCGGGCCAAGCGCGCGGGCATCACGATGGAGCAGCAGATGGTCCTGTCCTCCGCCGACATCCCGATGGGGCGGATCGGGGCGCCGGAGGAGTTCGCCGCGATGGTGGTCTTCCTCGCCTCCGCCCGTGCGTCCTACATCACGGGCACCGCGGTGCAGGTGGACGGCGGCCTGATCCGGAGCGTCGTGTAGCAGCGGCCGCGCGGATGGGGAGCGCGGGCTCGTGATCGGCGCGCTCAGGACCGCGGCCGCGAACTTCCGCGCCCGCCGCGGGATGTTCCTGGCCTCGGGGCTCGCGTTCAACTTCATGGTGGGCCTCATCCCGGTGCTCTTCTTCTTCGTGTCGGTGGCCGGCTTCGTGCTGAGCCGGCGCACCGTGATGGACGCGGTCCTCAACCAGCTCTCCGCGATCGTCCCGGTGTACAAGAACGAGCTCCACGAGGCCCTCGCCGCGATCATCCGGCGCCGCCGCCTCTCGGGCCTCCTCGGCACCGCGGTGCTGCTCGTCTTCGCGAGCCAGCTCTTCAACTCGATCCGGGTGGTCCTGAGCGACATCTTCGGCTTCCGGGGCGGCCCCGGCTTCCTCCGCGGCATGCTGCGGGACATGGTGATGGTGGTGGCGATGGGCGTGCTCTTCCTCGGCAGCCTCGTCATCAGCGACGTCTTCGGCTGGCTCAAGATCCTGCTCTTCCAGACCATGGGGATCCCGTCCCAGTGGGTGCGCTCGTGGTCGCTCGCGCTGGCCCTGACGCTCAGCACCGCCTTCTTCTTCGTCCCGTACCGCTACTTCCCCCACCGCCGGGTCCCGGTGGGCGCGGCACTCGCGGGGGCGCTCCTCGCCGCGGTCCTGTGGGAGGCGGCCAAGCAGCTCTTCCGCTGGTACATCCTCTCCTTCGGGGTCTACGACCAGGTCTACGGCCCCCTCGGCGTCCTGGTGGCGCTGGCCATGTTCGCCTACTACTCGGGCGTGGTCTTCATCCTGGGCGCGGAGTTCACCGCCGCCCTGATGCGGACCAGCCGCGGCTGATCTGTGCTAGGGTGATGCGGTCATGGCCGACCCTCTCCGCCCGCCCCTTCACGGCGTGCGGGTCCTCGAGCTGGCCCACCTGATCGCGGGGCCCATCTGCGGAATGTATCTCGCCGACATGGGCGCCGACGTGGTGAAGGTGGAGTCGCGGGAGGCGCCCGACGCGGGGCGCTCGGTGTACCCCCGCGCGGTCCGCAACGGAGAGGGCGTGCTCCACCTCACGGTCAACCGCAACAAGCGCGGCATCTGTCTCGACGTCAAGCAGCCCGAGGGCCGGGACGCGTTCCGCCGGCTCGCCGCGTGGGCCGACGTGATCATCGAGGGCTTCCGGGGCGGGGTGGCCGAGCGGCTCGGCATCGACTACGACTCGGTCAAGGGCGTGAACCCGCGCCTCATCTACTGCTCGATCTCCGCCTTCGGGCCCGACGGCCCCTGGCGCGAGAAACCCGGGCTCGACTCGCTCGCCCAGGCCCTCGGCGGCCTCATGGCGATCACCGGGGAGCCCGACGGCGGCCCCGTCCTCTGCGGGGCCCCGGTGGCCGATACCCTGGGCGGCATGCTCGCGATCCAGGGCATCCTCACCGCGCTGATCGCGCGCGCCGCGAGCGGGCAGGGACAGCGCGTGGACGCGTCACTGCTGAACGGCATGCTCTTCGCCCACACCGCGCGGCTCTCCGTATTCCACGAGACCGGCGAGGCGCTGCCGCGCTACGGAAGCGGCCATCCCGAGATCGTGCCCTACCAGTCGTTCCAGGCCGCGGACGGCTGGATCTTCGTGGCCGCGTGGGTGGACCGCCTGTGGCTGCCCTTCTGCAAGGCGGTCGGCATGGACGCGCTCGGCTCCGACCCGCGCTTCGCCACCCGGAAGGACCGGCTCGCGCACCGCGGAGAGCTGGAGGCGATCCTGGCCCCGGGATTCCGCGCGCGCCCCGTCGCCCACTGGATGGAGGTGCTCGAGCAGGCCGACGTCCTCTGCGCGCCGGTCAACGACTATCCCATGCTGGTCCGGCACCCCCAGGTGATGGCGACCGGCTTCATCACCGAGCAGAACCATCCGCGCGCGGGCAAATTCAAGACGGTAGCGACCCCGGTGAAGCTCGAGAAGACCCCGGGCACCATCCGCACCCCGGCGCCGCGGTTGGGCGAGCACAGCCGCGACGTGCTCGCGGAGGCCGGCTTCACGACCGCGGAGATCGACGCGCTCGCCGCGAAAAGCGTCATTTGAATACCCCAGGAGGCTCTCGGCCATGATGCTCAAGGATAGGGTCGCGGTGGTGACGGGCGCGGCGCGCGGCATCGGCCGCGAGATCTCGCTGCTCATGGCGAAGCACGGAGCCAAGGTGGTGGTGAACGACTACGGCGGCGGCTCGGACGGGACGGGGGACGCGCGCGGCCCCGCCGACGACGTGGTCAACGAGATCAAGGGGCAGGGCGGCCAAGCCGCGGCCAGCTACGACTCGGTGGCGAGCATGGCGGGCGGCCAGCGCATCGTCCAGACCGCGCTCGACCACTTCGGCCACGTGGACATCGTGGTCAACAACGCGGGCATCCTGCGCGACCGCATGATCTTCAACATGACCGAGGAGGAATGGGACGGGGTCATCGACACCCATCTCAAGGGCACTTTCGCGGTCACCCGCGCCGCGGTCCCGCACATGCGGGAGCGCAAGTGGGGCCGCATCATCAACATGACGTCCACCTCGGGCCTGGTGGGCAACGTCGGGCAGGCCAACTACGCGGCGGCCAAGCTCGGGATCGTGGGCTTCACCAAGGTGGTGGCGCTCGACATGGCGCGCTACAACGTCACCGCCAACTGCATCTCGCCGTTCGCGTGGACCCGCATGATCGGCACCATCCCCACCGAGACCGAGGCCCAGAAGGCCCGTGTCGAGAAGATCAAGAAGATGGGTCCCGAGCACATCGCCCCGGTGGCGGTGTTCCTGGCCAGCGACGAGGCCAAGGAGATCTCCGGCCAGATCTTCGGGGTGCGCGGCAAGGAGGTCATGCTGTTCGGCCACATGCGCCCCCTGCGGAGCATCCACCACGATGGGGGATGGACGCCGGAGCGTCTGGCCGCGATGTTCCCGGGCACGCTCCGGCATCACCTGGCGCCGCTCGACACCTCCGGGCAGTTCTTCAACTACGACCCGATGGTCTGAGCGGAGCGCACCCACGGAGGTGATGCGCCGCGCGTCAACCGTCCTGGGTCTCGCGCTCCTCCTGGCCGCGCGACTCGTCGCGGCCGCCGCCGCGGAGCCGGACCTGCTGGTCACGGTGGGCGAGGTGACCGACACCAGCGCGGTGGTGTGGGTGCGCGGGGTCAGCTGGGGCGAGGTCACCGTGCGCTATGAGCCCCTCGGGCGCGCGGCGGCCGCCGAGGCCGGGCCCGCGGGCGCCCGCGGGGACATCCGGGTGGAGCCGAGCCGCCACTTGACCGGCAAGCTCCTGCTCCAGCCGCTCGAGCCGGCCACCCGCTACCGCTACACCGCGACCCAGAACGCGGCAGAGACCGCCGGCGAGTTCGTGACCGCACCCGCGGCGACCGACGCCCGGCCGGTGCGCTTCTCCTGGAGCGGCGATCTCGGCGCCCGTGGGCACTGCCGCAAGCCCGGCGACGGGTACGCGATCTTCCGGGCCCTCGCCAAGACCCCCGCCGACTTCTTCCTGTTCGTCGGCGACACGATCTACGCCGACCACGTGTGCGGTGAGGCGGAGCACGTGCCCGGCTACGACTTCGTGGCGCGGCGGCTGGCCGACTTCTGGGCCAAGCATCGCTACAACCGTGAGGACCCGGCGGTGCAGGCCTACTTCCGCGGCACGTCGGTGTACGCGATCTGGGACGATCACGAGGTCCGCGACGACTTCTCGGGGCCCGCCGAGCCGCTGATGGAGCCCGGGCGGCGCGCTTTCATCGACTACTTCCCGATCCGGCCGCCTCGCGAGGAACCGGGACGACTCTACCGGCAGTTCCGCTGGGGCGGTCTGCTCGAGGTGTTCATCCTCGACACGCGCCAGTACCGCAGCCCCAATGCCGTCCCGGACGGGCCCGGCAAAACGATGCTCGGCGTCGCCCAGCGGCGCTGGCTCGTGGACGCGGTGGCCGGATCCACCGCGGTGTGGAAGGTCGTCGTCTCCAGCGTGCCCCTCTCGGTCCCCACCGGGGACCGCGCCCGCGACTCCTGGAGCAACGCCAACGCGCGGGGCGTGCCGGAGGGGCACGGCACCGGCTTCGCGATGGAGCGCGACGCGATCCTGCGAGCCCTGCGTGGACGCGGCGTGAAGAACCTCGTGGTGCTCGCCGGCGACGTGCACCACGCCGAGCTGATTCGCCACCACCCGACCCCCGACTGGTCATTCCACGAGTTCATCGCGGGCCCGCTCTCGGCCTCCCCCGGCAAGCCGCGTCCGCTCGACGCCGCGCTCACCCCACGCTCGCTGTGGAGCCTGGGCGGCAGCGCCAACTTCGGCGACATCGCGATCGACGCGGCCGGCCTCACGGTGCGCATCGTGGACGGGCTCGGCCAGACCCGCTTCTCCCACACCGTCGGCGCCGAGTAGCTCAACGGTTCACCAGGTAGATCCCGAGAGCCACGAGGGCCGCGGCGGCGGCCAGGTTGGCGCTCAGCGGATCGCCCAGCAACACCCAGCCCGCGAGCACGCCGGCGAGCGGCGTCCAGAAGAGGTACGGGGCGAGGTCGGAGGCGGGGTAGCGCCGCAGCAGCCAGAACCACGCCAGGTAGGACGCGAACGCGACGATCACCGCCTGGTAGGCGAGCGCGGCCAGCACCGGCACCGTCGGGGCGACGACGCCCGGCTCCCGCAGGGCCAGCGACGCGCCGATCAGCGCCCCGCTCGAGATCGCGAGCTGGTAGAAGAGCATCCGCGAGGGCGTGAGCGGCGCGCGGCCGCCTTTCTTGATCACTACGGTCGTGGCGCCCCACAGGAAGCCGGCCGCCAGCTCGAGCATGTCGCCGAAGAGCTCCCGCCGCGAGGGCAGGTGGAGCGCGTCGGCGCAGGCCAGGCAGAGCCCCGCGAAGGCCACCACGAGGCCGGCGGTGCGCGCCCTGGTCAGGCGCTCGCCCGCGATGTAGCGGTGCGCGCCCAGGGCCACGAAGAAGGGCGCCGAGTACAGGAAGATCACGCTCCGCGACGCGGTGGTGTAGGCCAGGCCCCAGTAGATGAGCGCGACCTCGCCCGCGAACAACAGGCCGATGAGGAGACCGAACGGCCCGGTGCCGTCGCGGCGGAACATCGGCTCGCCCCGCAGCCCGCACCAGAGCCAGACGAGCGCGGCGGCCACCAGCGAGCGCAGCCCCGCGCCCATCAGGGGGGAGATACCGGCCACGCCCACCTTGATCGCCACCTGGTTCAGGCCCCAGACGAGGCAGCAGAGAAGCAAGAGGGCGACGGGCAGCGCGCCCAGACGGGCGGATCCGCTCACACGCGCGAGGCCCGCCGCCACCAGGTCGCGAGAAGGGCGATGATCGCGGCCAGGCTCAGCGCGACGCCGGCCCACTCGGCGATACCCGGGCGATGCTCGAGCTCCACGGACGAGCCGGGCGCGAGCAGCGCGACCTCGAGCAGGCCTTGCTCGTCGCGGCGGATCCCGAGCGCCGCGCCGTCGGCGCGGGCGATCCAGAGGGGCGAGTAGGCGATGGGCAGCGCGACCCATCCCGGCGCCGCGCCGGCCACGGAGACCCGCCAGCGCTGAGCCCCGCTCGGGACCGGCTCCGCGACGCCGTCCTCGAACGCGAAGAGCCTGAACGATCCTATGCGAGATAGACTCCTAACTGATAGATTCTCTGTTAAGAATCCGGCCTTGCCCTCGTCCTCTTCGAGGGCGACGACCAGGCCGATCCCGAGGCGCCGCGCCAGCTGGTTGAACGTCTCCGGTGGCAGCGCCTCGAGCGGACGGCCGAACAGGCTCTGGCCGTCTCGCTGCTCGGCCAGCATGGTCAAGGGACGGGGCGACGCCGACCCGGTGTAGACCAGTCCCGCCACCGGCGACGGATGCGTGAAAGTACCGCCGACGATCGCGCGCCCGGCCCGCAGCGGCGTGAGGGCGGTGAGGTGCGTGTGAGGCCGCCACCACTCGGGCCGCCAGTCGAGCGGCACGGCCGAGCGGAGGAAGAGCACGCGGCCCGGCGGCGCCTGGCGGATCGCGCCCCAGAGCGCGTCCATGCGGAGCCCGCGCGCCACCTCCTGCTCCCGCGGCCACTCGCGGGGCTGTGGCCACAGGGTGAGACCGGGCTCGTCGGGACCCCAGGCCAGCGGCACGCAGATCACCAGCGCGATCACCGCGGCGACCGCGGAGCGGGCGCGCCCAGCCGCGAGGGCCCCGAATCCCGCGGCGCCGCTCAGCACGAGCCCGAGGTGCAGGCCGTCGACCAGCCGGTCCGCGGGCAGCCACTGCAGGCCGAGCGGCTGGATCAGAAGGGCGTCGAGCGCGACGGCGGCGAGCATGGCCGGCGCCAGCCCCAGCAGCAGCCACCGCCCGCCCGGCGCGGGGAGCCGCGCGCGCCAGCGCCACGCGAGCAGGCTCAGCAGCGCGAGCCCGAGCAGCACCGGCTGCGACCCGAGCCGGCGGCCGAGCCCTAGGGGCGTCGCGTCGGCCCAGGCCAGCGGCAGCGCCATGCGCAGGTGCGCCAGGAGCGGCAGCAGCCAGAGCGCGGCCAGCCCGAGGGCGGCCGTCAGGATGAGCGCGGCCTCGCCGAGACGACGCGGGCGCGGCGGCGCGGCCAGCGCGGCCAGCGCCACCAGCAACACCGCGGCCGGCGCGTGAGCCGGATGGAGCACGATCACCGCGGCGACCAGCGCGGCGCTCGCGAGCGGCGCGCGGGCGCCGCCCTCGGCCCAGCGCCACAGGCCCCACGCGAGCAGCGGCAGGACGCCCCAGCCCAGCCGCGCCGCGATCAGCCCCCAGCGCAGTCCCTCCTCGACGCCGCTCCGGCAGCCCGCCGACAGCGTGAGCGCGACGAACGCGCCGGGGAGCGCGAGCCACGGATCGCCGAGCGCGCGCCGCAGCAGCGCGAACACCGCGACGCCCGGCAGCAGCCACGCGAGCCAGAGGAGGATCTGGTAGACGGTGGTCACGTCGAGGGCGCCCCCCGCGGCCAGGTGGACGAGCGCGCCGAGCCAGGCGAAGCCCGGCGGGTAGTACTGGAGCTCCGCGTAGCCGGCCCACCAGCCGGGATTGAAGCGCCACGGGGCGAGCCCCAGCGTGATCGCGTGCGTCAGACGGTAGAGCTGGCCGGGATGATCGTCGAACACGAGCAGGCCGCCGCCGAGGGCGCGCCAGCCGAACGCCACGGCGTAGCCGGTGAGTAGCGCGGGAGGCAGCCAGACGCGGGTCACGGCTGCCGATGATACGGCATCGCGTTGACAACCCGCGGCGCGGAGTGTTAAGTAGACGAAATCGTTGTCGCTGGGTCGGTGATCCGGGACGGCCAACCCGGATCGTGCAGCTCATTCCGGGGCTCAAATCCCCTACCGATTGGAGAGGCCATTGGACAGATTGAAGGGCTTGAAGTGCCGGGAGTGTGGCCGCGGCTACCCTTCCTCCCCGTCTCACGTCTGCGAGTTCTGCTTCGGTCCCCTCGAGGTCGAGTACGACTACGAGGTGATCCGCGCGCGCATCAGCCGCGCGCGGATCGAGACCGGCCCCAAATCGATCTGGCGCTACGCCGATCTCCTCCCGCTCGATCTCGTGGACGGCCAGCCGCCCATCGGCGGCGCGGTCGGCTTCACCCCGCTGGTGCGCGCGCGCAACCTCGCCGCGGAGTGGGGCGTCCGCGAGCTGTACATCAAGAACGACGCGGTCTGCCACCCGACCTGCTCGTTCAAGGACCGGGTGGTGGCGATGGCGATCGGCAAGGCCCGCGAGTTCGGCTTCGACACGGTGGCCTGCGCCTCCACCGGCAACCTCGCCAACTCGGTGGCGGCCCACGCCGCGGAGGCGCGGCTGGCCGCCTACGTCTTCATCCCGGCCGATCTCGAGCAGGGCAAGGTCATCGGCACGCTGATCTACGCCCCCACCGTCATCGAGGTGCAGGGCAACTATGATGAAGTCAACCGGCTCTGCGCCGAGGTCGGAGACCGGTACCACTGGGCCTTCGTGAACATCAACCTCCGCCCGTACTACGCGGAGGGCTCGAAGACCTACGGCTACGAGATCGCCGAGCAGCTCGGGTGGCGCGCGCCCGCCCACGTGGTGGCGCCCTGCGCGGGCGGCTCGCTCCTCACCAAGATCGCCAAGGCGATGCAGGAGCTGGCCATGCTCGGGCTGATCCCCGAGAGCCGGACCCGCATGTACGCGGCGCAGGCCGCCGGCTGCGGCCCCATCGTCACCATGATCAAGAAGGACACCGACGTGCTCGAGCCGGTGCGGCCGCAGACCATCTGCAAGTCGCTCGCGATCGGCAACCCGGCCGACGGCTATTACGCCTACCGCGCGGTGAAGGACTCGGGAGGCTACGGCGAGCACGCCACCGACGAGGAGCTCATCGAGGGTATGCGCCTGCTCGCCCGCACCGAGGGCATCTTCGCCGAGACCGCGGGGGGCGTGACGGTGGCGGCGACCCGGAAGCTCATCGAGGCCGGCCGCATCCCCCGCGACGAGCCCATCGTGATGTGCGTGACCGGCAACGGGCTCAAGACGCCGGACGCGCTCCAGGACCGGCTCCACCGCGACGTGACCATCCAGCCCTCGCTCGCCGCGTTCGACCGGGCGCTGGCCGACCTCAAGTCCAAGACCGGGGCGTAGCCCGGACGAAGGAGACCCCTCACATGGCCGTTCTGGTCCGCATTCCCACTCCGCTCCGCACCCTCACCAAGGGCGCGGCCGAGGTCCAGGCCGACGCGGGCAACGTCACCGATCTGATCGAGGTCCTGGAGCGCCAGTTCCCCGGGCTCAAGGAGCGCCTGGTCGAGGACGGCGGCGCGCTCCGGCGGTTCATCAACATCTACATCAACCAGGAGGACATCCGTTTCCTGCAGGGCGCGACCACCACGCTCAAGCAGGGCGACGAGGTCTCCATCGTCCCGGCCATCGCGGGCGGCCGGTAGCGCCTCCCGCTCTCGTCGCATGATCTCCAAGCGGGTCCAGGGGTTCACCGAGTCGGTGATCCGGGAGATGACCCGGGTCAACAACCAGTACGACGGCATCAACCTCGCCCAGGGGATGCCCAACTTCCCGCCGCCGCGGGAGCTGATCGAGGCGGCCCACCGCGCCATCGACGGCGACTTCCACCAGTACGCGATCACGTGGGGCACGCCGTCGCTCCGGCGCGCCATCGCGGAGAAGTACCGGAAGTTCTACGGGATGGACGTCGAGGCCGACCGCAACGTCACGGTGTGCTGCGGCTCCACCGAGACCATGCTGGCCACCCTGCTCGCGGTGCTGAACCCGGGCGACGAGGTCATCATCTTCGAGCCCTTCTACGAGAACTACGGGCCGGGGTGCATCATCGCGGGGGCCGAGCCGGTGTGGGTCCCGCTCGAGCCGCCCGACTTCTCGTTCGATCCGGACCGGCTCGCCAAGGCGGTCAGCTCGCGCACCCGCGCCGTCGTCTTCAACAGCCCGAACAACCCGTCCGGCAAGGTCTTCTCGCGCGCGGAGCTTCAGGTCATCGCCGATCTCTGCATCACGCACGACCTGCTCGCGATCACGGACGAGATCTACGAGCACATCGTCTACGACGGCCTCGGCCACACCCCGATCGCCACGCTGCCCGGGATGGCCGACCGCACCATCACGATCTCGGGCATCTCGAAGTCCTACTCGGTGACCGGCTGGCGGGTGGGCTACGCGGTCGCGAGTCCGGAGCTGTCGCTGGGGATCCGGCGGGCCCACGACTTCATCACGGTGGGCGCGCCGCATCCGCTCCAGGAGGCCGCGGTGACCGCCCTCGGCCTGCCCGACCCGTACTACGTCCACCTGCGCGAGAGTTATCAGGCCCGGCGCGATCTGCTGCTCGGGAAGGTGGAGGAGGCCGGCTTCGTGGCCTACAAGCCGCGGGGCGCCTACTACATCCTCACCGAGGCCGAGCACTTCCTGAAGCGCTTCAGCTGCCGCGACGACCACGAGTTCGCGCTCTACCTAATCCGCGAGGTCGGCGTGGCGACGGTACCCGGCTCCTCCTTCTACGCGCACCGGGAGCTGGGCCGGACCAAGATCCGCTTCTGCTTCCCCAAGACAGACGACATGCTGATCGAGGCGGGACGCCGGCTGCAGAAGCTCGCGCATTGAGCCTCCGCGAGGCGGCGCGGTCGGTCTTCGACGCCGCGCTCCGCGCCGCCGACGTCGACCCGCTGGTGCGCCGCGCCCTGACCGGCGTGCGCCCGGCCGCACGCGGCCGCGTGGTCGTGGTGGGGGCGGGGAAGGCCTCGGGCGCCATGGCCGCGGCTGCGGAGGGCGCGCTCGGCGACCGCATCGCGGGCGGCCTCGTGGTGGTCAAGGACGGCTATCTCGCCTCGACGGACCGCGTGCTGCTGGTCGAGGCCGGGCATCCCGTCCCCGACGCGCGCGGCGAGGCCGCCGCCCATCGCATCCGGGCGCTCGCCGAATCGGCGGGAGCCGACGATCTGCTGCTGGTCCTGGTCTCGGGCGGAGGCTCCGCGCTGACCCCCGCGCCGGTGCCGCCCATCACCCTGGCCGACAAGCAGGCGATGACGCGCCTCATGCTGGCGGCCGGCGCCAACATCAACCAGCTCAACGCGGTGCGGAAGCACTGCTCGCTGCTGAAGGGCGGGCAGCTCGCGCGCGCCGCGGCGCCCGCCCCGGTGCACGCGCTTCTGCTCTCCGACGTGATCGGCGATCCCCTCGACGTCATCGCCTCCGGTCCCACCGCACCCGACGTATCCACCTTCGCGGAGGCGCTCGCGATCCTCGACCGCTTCGAGCTCCGAGCGCGGGCCCCGGTCACCATCGTGGAGCGGCTCGAGCGGGGAGCCCGGGGCGAGATCCCGGAGACCCCCAAACCCGAAGATCCGGTCTTCCGCGGCGTGACCAATACCGTGATCGGCAACAACCGGCTGGTCGTCGAGGCGGCGGCCGAGCGCGCCCGCGCGCTGGGCTACGCGCCCCACGTCCTCACCCGCGCTCTCGAAGGTGAGGCGCGCGACGTGGCCCGGACACTCGTCGGCCTGGCCCGCGAGATCCAGGCCGGCCGCGGGCCGGTGGCGCCGCCCGCCTGCCTCATCGCGGGCGGCGAGACCACGGTCACCGTGCGGGGGACGGGCAGCGGCGGCCGCTGTCAGGAATGGGCCCTGGCCGCCGCGATCGAGCTCGACGGCGTGGACGGGATCGTGGCGCTGGCCGCGGGAACCGACGGCACCGACGGCCCCACGGACGCGGCGGGGGCGGTGGCGGACGGCGCGACCGTCAAGCGGGCGCGCGAGCGCGGCGAGGATCTGCGGGCGCGCCTGGCCCGGAACGACTCGAACCCGGTGCTCGCGGCGCTGGACGACCTGGTAGTCACGGGCCCGACCAACACCAACCTGCTCGATCTCTACCTGCTGCTGATCGAGCCGCGCTAGCGGGCCCGGTACTCCTCGATCACCGCGAGGATGCGCTCGCGGATGGCCTGGCGCACCGCGGGATCGGCGAGGTTCCGGGCGATCGCGTCGTCCTCGACCTCGAACATCTTCACGAAGCGCGGCGGCCGGCCGGCGAGGGCGCGCTCCACGAAGGGACCGGAGCCGTCGAGGATGCCGTCCCACGTCTCCCGCAGGAGGGCCCAGTAGTCGCGCCGCCGCTCCGCGAAGACCAGCGCGGCCGCGCACTCCGCGTCGGGCAGTCGTACGTACCAGTTCTTGCCGAGCTCGCGCACCAGCGGGACGCGGCCGCTGTCGCTGTGGATGGTCTTCACGTTGTCCTGTCGCTCGAGCCAGCTCCCGCCCTGGGCCGCCCCGTACACCATGATGCGGGTCCCGCGCTGCAGCGTCTGGTAGTCGGACCGACCCATGTCGCGCGTCTCGCGGCCGGGGATCGGCGCGTAGTTCGAGCAGGCCCACTCGGGGTAGGCGCGGTCCTCGGTCCAGCGCGCCGCGCACTGGTAGCGGAGCCCGTCGTCCAGGTTGGTCACCCGCCGGGTCCAGAGCCCGGGAGTGGCCCGGAGGTCGCGCGCCTGCCAGTGCAGCGGCGCGATGAAGTCGTAGAGCGACGGGGCGTCGTACTCCCAGTCCTCCGACTGGTGGCGGATCATCGTGTCTTCCCGCACGTTTCCGGCCAGATCGCTCAGGAACAGGATGCGTTGGAGGCGCAGGCGGTTCGCCGAGAGCGTCTCGGCCACGATCCATTCCTTGGCAGACTTGTCCCGGTTGACGTCGTAGACGCGGGGATCCCGAACGTAACCCGGCTTGAGGTCCTGGACCTCGACGTAGCTGTAGTCCACCAGGTAGCAGCCGGCCATGCTCTGCACCGCCTGCCGCCCCCGCGCGAGCTGTTCGCCCTGGGCGTGGGCGGCGGTGGCCCCGCAGAGGAGCAGGAGCAGCGTGATCAGGGGGCGTATCGGCATCCGTAAAAGGCCTCTGCGGCTTAGGGTCACCTAAGCCGCAGCGCCTGTCAACCGGAAGCCGTCCGACTAGAAGCGCACGCGGGTCCGATAGCCGAGCGTGGTCGCCCCTTCCTTGGGGACCGCGACCTTCCACCGGGCGGTGAAGGCCTCGAGCTTCTCGTGGGGCTGGGTGGACTTCAGGACCTCCCAGTCGCCGGGCATGGGCTCGATCACCTCGACGGTGACCGCCTCTTTCTTGTGGTTGCGGAGGGTGATCTCCCATTCGATCTCGTAGAGGTTGCTGCCGATCTTCTTCCAGTCCTTCTGGACGCGCTCGCCCACCACGTCGAAGGCCTCGCCCATCTTGATCCGCACCCGCTCGTCCTTCGGGGTGTGGTCGATCCAGTCCTCGCCGATGAGCTGCTGGCTGCCGGAGGCGTCCGCCTTGTACACGCGCACCTTGCCCTTGGGCAGGGGGACACCGAGGCGGTTCTCCTTGGTGTTGCGGATGTCGAGGTAGACGCCCACCTTCTGGTTCGCGATCGGCACCCCGTACTGGGTGCGGTGGTAGCTCGCGGCCCCGTAGTAGATGAAGTGCTTCTCCACCGGGAAGTCCGCCGCGGACAGGAGGGTGAGCTGCTTGGTCTGGCTCTCCTTGATGGTGGTGCGGCCGTCGAGGGTGTAGAGGTGATACTCGAAGAAGCCCTCCGACTTGAACTCGCGGTCGGCCGCCGCGGGCGACGCCGCCTTGACCGCCATCTCCATCGCCCGCCGCGTGTCGTCCCGGCTCGCGGCCCGGTTGATGTCGCCCGCCACCAGCTTGAGCGCGGCGTCCCGGTAGGTCGCCCCGCTCTGGTTGTTGATGGTGACCCAGCCGGTGAGATCGGCCCGGGAGTCGGCCGCGTTGATCAGCATCACGTAGTCGGACTTCCAGCTGATGCCGGCGGTGAGATAGGAGGCCTCCACCCGCTGCGGCGCCGGACGGGTGTTGCGCAGCAGCCACGCCAGGGTCGGCTTGGAGACCAGGTTCTCGGGCAGGGCGGGCAGCACCACGCTGCCGAAGTGCCCCATGTGGATCTGGCCTCCGATGTCGTAGACCGGGCCCCGCGTGGACAGCAGCGTGGCCTCCTGGAAGGTCCCGTTGCTCTGGTAGAGCCGCACCTTCCGGCCCACGTACTTCTCCATGAGCTTCTCGCTGGAGAGCAGGTCGTACTCGTAGTTCTGCTCGAGGATCTTGAGCCCGGCCGGGTCGGTGAGCGAGCGCAGCAGCACCGAGGTGGGATCGATCTGGGCGGCCACGTCCATGAAGTGGGTCTCGATGAGGCCGGGGTCGAGCCGGACCTCGCGCACATCTTTCACGAGGCCGAGGTTGCCGTTGTAAACCGTGATCATGACGTCGCGCTGGTCGGCGGCGGTGATCTTGACCGGCGCCGCGCCGGCGACGGGGGCCGCGCCGAGCAGTCCGGCGAGGGTGAAGGCGATCAGGCGTTTCGGAAGCGTTCTCATCGTGGTCCTCCGGGATCCGGATGGCTGTTGCTGTCCGGTTAGACCCGGGGAGCCCGGAGAAGTTCCCGGCTACTGCAGGCGGAGGACGACGCGGATCTGCGCGGGGAGGTCCGGGCGCTCGGCCTCGACCCGCCAGGAGCCGATGCGCTTGAGGTTCTCGGAGAACTCCGCGTAGCGCGGCTGCGGGATCACCGCCTCGACCACCGTCGCCTCGTCCTCGCGCCGCCGCTGCGTGACGCCGCCGCCCAGGCGCTCGATGAGCGCGGTGAGCTCGCGCTCCGCCGCGTCACGGTCCTTGACCGCCACCCGGGCCACCACGTCGGCCGGGGGCGCGACCTTCTTCGCGCCGAGCCTCGCCGAGGACGCGGCCGCCCGCGAGTCCTCAGCGGTTTGGAGCGTCCGCTGGCGGCTCTCGGCTTCGGGGCGCACCGCGCCGGCCACGTTCTCACCCGGCGCCTCCGTCTTGGCCAGGGGCTTGGCTTCTTGCGCCGGCGCCGCGGCCGGCGGAGGAGGGGAGCCGGCCGAGGGCGACGAGACGGCCGGGGGCGGGGGAGCGGGCGGCGGCACCGGTACGGTCGCTGGCGCGGGAGCGGCGACGGCGGGCGGGGAGGCCGTGATCTGTGGATTGACGTCCTGGGACCGGGGCGTGTCGACACGATCACGCATACCGGCCGCGCGCCTCGGCTCCTCGACGGGCGCCGGAGTGGACGGAGCCGCCGAGGGCGGGGCCTTGTCCGCGAGGACCTCCGCCGGCTTCTCCTTGGCCGGCGCGGGCGCCGGCGCCTCCTGGCGCCGATCCTCGCGCGCGGCCCGCTGCAGCTCGGGCGAGCGCTCGAAGAGGTAGACCGCGAGCAATCCCACCATCACGACCGCGGCGGCCTCGAGCGGCAGCTTGACCGAGAGCGGAAGGAGCACCGCGTCCGCCACGCGCCGGTACCAGGGCCGGGGTCGCGCCGCGGCCACCACGCGGTCCACGAAGCCCACCGGAGCCCTGACCGGTTCCAGCCGGTGAAGCAATGCGATCGTGCCGCGCAGCGCTTCGAGCTCGCCCCGGCATTCGGCGCAGCCCTCGAGATGCGCGTCGACCAGGCTCCGCTCGTCCGGGGCGAGGGCCTCGTCGAGGTAGGGAGACAGCAGCTCGCGCGTCTCGTCACAGGTCATGGAAGGAATCGCTCCAGCTTCTCCTTCAGGTCCGCCCGCGCGCGGTGCAGGCGGGATCGAACCGTTCCCAGCTCCAGCTCCAGCACCTGCGCGATCTCCTCGTAGGAGAGACCCTCGATATCGCGCAGCACCACCACGATCCGCCGATCTTCCGGCAGCTCGGCGATCGCCCGCCCGAGGGCCGACTCGAGCTCGCGCCGCTCGAGCGCCGCGTCCGGGCGCGGCCCCGCGTCGGACAGCCGCAGCAGCGCGTCCTCGCCCTGCCGCGTCATGCGCCGCTCCCCGGAGGCGAGCCGGTTGAGGCACAGCCGCGAGGTGATGGCGTAGAGCCAGGTCGAGAGCTTGGCGTCGCCGCGAAACTCGCCGAGCGCGCGATGGGCGCGGACGAAGGCTTCCTGCGCCACCTCCTCCGCCTCGGCCCGGCTGCCCAGCATGCGAAGGGCCACACCGAACACGCGATGCTGGTACGTCATCACCAGCTCCTCGAAGGCGGGGGCGTCGCCGGCGCGTAGCCGGTCCAGGAAGCGCGGCGCGTCGCCTGCCTCCGCCTCTCGCACGGT
This sequence comes from Candidatus Methylomirabilota bacterium, assembly GCA_035260865.1. Classification (GTDB taxonomy): domain Bacteria; phylum Methylomirabilota; class Methylomirabilia; order Rokubacteriales; family CSP1-6; genus CAMLFJ01. The sequence continues at coordinate 22,164 of DATFUK010000328.1, forward strand.
AAGACCATACCGCGGCCGGGAAGTTCCCGACGCAACAAATGCCGCCGCCGGCCCGGAGGGCCGGGCGCCTGCCGTCCACCTGCGTGGTAGACTCCGCGGCATCATGGACAAGCGCGAGCGCGTGATGGCCGCCCTCTCCCGCAAGCCGGTAGATCGCCCGCCACTCTCCTTCTGGCGCCACGTCCCCGACGTGGACCACACCGCCCCCGGGCTCGCGGAGGCCATGCTGGCCTTCCAGCGGCGCTGGGACCTCGACTTCGTCAAGGTGATGTCGAGCGGGGTGTACTGCGTGGAGGACTGGGGGTGCGCGGTCGCCTACCAGGGCTCGCCCAACGGAGCCAAGCAGTGCACGAAGCACGCGGTGCAGGGCCGCGGCGACTGGGCGCGGATCCGCGCGCTCGACCCGGGGGCGGGCGCGCTCGGGCGCGAGCTCGAGGCGGTGCGCCTCATCGCCCGCGGCCGCGCCGACGATGCGCCGATCCTGCACACCGTGTTCTCGCCGCTCACGGTGGCCCGCAAGCTGGCGGGCGAGCGGCTCGTCGAGGACCTGCGGCAGGAGCCGGCGGCGGTCGAGCCCGCGCTCGACGCCATCGCCGAGACCATGGCTGGCCACGCGCGGGCCGCGCTGGACGCGGGCGCCGACGGGCTCTTCTTCGCGACCCAGGCCGCCGCCCCGGACGTGGTCACCGCGGAGGAGAACGCGCGCTTCGATCTCCCCCGCATGCGCCGGATGCTGGACGCGGTGGCCGGGCGCTCCGCGTTCACGCTGCTCCACGTCCACGGCCGCGACATCTATTTCGACCAGGCGGCCGGCCTGCCGGTGCACGCGGTGAACTGGCACGACCGCCTCACCGCGCCGCGGCTCGCCGACGCGCACCGGCGCTTCGCGGGCGCGCTCGTCGGCGGGCTCGGCGAAGGCCGGACGCTCCTGCACGGCACGCCCGAGGCGGCGGCGGCGGAGGTCCGCGACGCGCTCGCCCAGACCGGCGGCCTGGGCGTGATCATCGGGCCGGGCTGCGTGCTGCCTCTGGCCACGCCCGACGCCAACCTGGCTGCGGTGGTGGCGGCGGTGCAGTCGGCGGCGTGACGAGGCGCGCCGCGCTCAGGCTGGCCGCGGCGCTCCTGCTGCTGCTCGTAGCGCCTCCGGCGGGCGCCCAGTCCCCGGGCGAGCTGCGGGTCGCGCTGCCGTGGACGCCCGAGAATCTCGACCCCACGATGAACCTCTCGTCCATCCGGGCCAAGGTGGGCGTGGGCATCTTCGACTCCCTGGTGGGGCGCGACGCCCTAAACCGCATCGTGCCGCAGCTCGCCGAATCGTGGAAGGCGCTCGACGATCTCACGCTCCAGCTCAAGCTGCGCCGGGGGGTCGTCTTCCACAACGGCGAGCCGTTCAACGCCGAGGCGGTCCGCTTCACCGTCGAGCGCGTGCTCGATCCCAACCAGAAGTCGCCCAACCGCGCCAACGTGGGCGAGGTCGGCCGCGTGGAGGTGGTCGACGACCACACCGTCAACCTCGTGCTGCGCCAGCCCTACGCCCCGCTGCTGAACCGTCTCGTCGACTTCCCGATCGTGCCGCCCCGCTACACCGCGGAGAAGGGCAACCAGGGCCTGGCCCTGCGCCCGGTGGGCACGGGTCCGTTCAAGTTCGTGGAGCTGGTCAAGGACGACCACCTGATCGTCGAGGCCTTCGATCGGCACTGGCGCGGCGCCCCGAAAATCCGGCGCATCGTGTACAAGCCGATCCCCGAGCCCTTCACCCGCGCCGCCGCGCTCCGCAACAACGAGGTGGACGTCATCGACACCGTGCCTCCCAACCTGGCCGGCGAGCTCGAGCGGGTCGGCGGCATCCGGGTCCAGCGTGTCCCCAGCACCTGGATCATCTATCTCGGGCTCAACGCCTTCAACAAGCCGCTCTCGGACGTGCGGGTGCGCCAGGCGCTCAACCTCGCGACCGACGTGGACGCGCTCGTGAAGAGCGTGCTGGACGGCAACGGGCGCCGCATGACGGGGCCCTTCACGCCGCAGATGTTCGGTTTCGACGCCGCCGTCAAGGGCTACGGCCCGGACCCGGCGCGGGCGCGCCGGCTCCTCGCGGACGCCGGCTACCCGGACGGAGTCGAGATCACGCTGGAGTCGCCCGCGGGCCGCTACCAGGGCGACAAGGAGATCGCGGAGGCGCTCGGCGGGCAGTGGCAGAAGGCCGGCTTCAAGCCGCGCGTGCAGATCGCGGAGTGGGGCGCCTACTACAAACGCTATCTCGGCAAGCAGTTCCAGGACGCCTACCTGCTCGGGCTCGGCGGGCCGATGCAGGACGGCGACGAGCTCTACAACCTGGTCTCCTCGAAGGGCCGCGGCCTCTACTACAAGAACGACAAGGTCGACGCCCTCTTCGACGCGGGCCGCTCCACCCTGGACCCGGCCAAGCGGAAGAAGATCTACGCGGATCTCGCGCGCGCGATGGTCGAGGACGCCACGTGGGTCTTCCTCATGCAGCAGGTCGACATCTACGCCACCCGCGACCGCGTGACGTGGACGCCGCGCGGCGACCAGTGGATGCTATTCCACGAGGCGGCGCTGAAGTAGGCGCGGGCGGGCGCGCTCACGCGACTGCTCACCGCGAAGGCAATGCGCTCCTAGTGCGCGAAATCGTGTAGCACCCCCCCACTGACCCACCGGGTTATCCACCACCGGCCCACGGAAATGGTGCATAGCCAACGATGACCGGACGACGATCGAGGGTTGCGCCTCTCGGGTAGAGAAATCCTTGCCCAATCTGCCCGGGACCGCCGCCTCCGGATTCTCCTCTCTGGAGGAAATCCTTCCGTCTTGACCGGAGCCGACACCGAGACTAAGCTCGCGCCACCTGTCCGACCCTTCACGAACTCGCGCTTCTCGGAGACCACGGCATGCGGTGTCCTCGATGCCACACCGAGAGCCGCGAAGGTCGCAGGTTCTGCGGCGAGTGCGGGCTATCGCTCGCCTCGGCGTGCCCGGCGTGCGGCTTCCGGAACGAGGGCGGTGAACGGTTCTGCGGAGGCTGCGGCAGCCGCCTCGTCTCCCCACCCAGCATCCCGGAATCGCAGTTCGGCACGCCCGAGTCGTACACGCCGCGACATCTGGCGGAACGGATCCTCACCTCGAAGGCTTCCCTCGAAGGCGAGCGCAAGCAGGTCACGGTGCTCTTCGCCGACCTGAAGGGCTCGATGGAGCTGCTGGCGGACCGGGATCCGGAGGAGGCCCGCAAGCTCCTGGATCCCGTCCTGGAGCGCATGATGGAGGCCGTCCACCACTACGAGGGGACCGTCAACCAGGTGATGGGCGACGGCATCATGGCGCTCTTCGGCGCACCGCTGACCCACGAGGATCATGCGCTGCGCGCCTGCCACGCCGCACTCCGGATGCAGGATGCGATCCACCGCTACCGGGAGGATCTCAAGCGAAGCCAGGGGATCGAGGTCCAGATCCGCGTCGGGCTCAACTCCGGCGACGTGGTGGTCCGCGCGATCGGCAACGATCTCCGGATGGACTACACGGCGGTCGGGCAGACGACCCACCTCGCCGCCCGCATGGAGCAGCTCGCGGCTCCCGGCACGATCCTGCTCGCCCCGGCGACCAGGCAGCTCGTGGAAGGATACGTGCAGGTCGAAGCGGGATCTCCCGTCTCGATCAAGGGCCTGGCGGACCCGGTGATCGTCTACACGCTCACCGGAGCCAGCGCGCAGCGGACCCGTCTGCAGGCGACCGCGGTCCGGGGGCTCACCCGCTTCGTCGGCCGCGAGACCGAGATCGAGCAGATCCGAGGGGCATTCGCCCTCGCGCGTGACGGCCACGGCCAGATCGTCGCCCTGGTCGGGGAACCCGGGGTGGGGAAGTCCCGCTTCCTGTACGAGCTCACTCACTCCGACGGCATCCAGGCGTGGCTCACCCTGGAAGCGGCCTCCGTCTCCTACGGCAAGGGATCCAGCTACCTGCCGGTGATCGATCTCCTCAAGGGCTACTTCAAGCTGCACGAGCGCGACAGTCACCACGAGATCCGGGAGAAGGTGACCGCCAGGCTGCGCTCCCTCGATCACGCGCTCGGGTCGATCCTGCCCGCCCTTCTCGCCCTGCTCGATGTTCCGGTCGAGGACGCCAGCTGGAAGGGACTCGATCCCCCTCAGCGCCGCCAGCGCATCCTGGAGGCCGTCAAGCTCCTCCTGCTGCGCGAGAGCCGGGAGCAACCGGTGCTCCTCGTCTTCGAGGATCTACACTGGATCGACGCCGAGACCCAGGCCCTGCTCGACGGCCTCGTCGAAGGGCTGCCCGCCGCGAGGCTCCTCCTGCTCGTCAGCTACCGGCCCGGCTATCACGATGGCTGGGTCGGCAAGGCCTGCCACGGTCAAGTGCGGCTCGACGCGCTCCCGCCCGCCAGCACGGGCAAGCTGCTGAGCGCTCTCCTCGGCGAGGAGCCGGGACTCGAGCCGCTCAAGCGGCTGCTGGTCAAGCGGGGGAACCCGTTCTTCATCGAGGAGAGCATCCGGACACTGGTGGAAACGCACGCGCTCGCCGGGGAGCGCGGCGCGCATCGTCTGATCCGGCCGATCGAGACCATCGAGGTCCCGTCGACGGTGCAGGTGATCCTGGCCGCTCGGATCGATCGGCTGCCGGAAGCCGACAAGCAGCTGCTCCAGACCGCGGCGGTCATCGGCAAGGACGTGTCCCTCGCCCTGCTGCACGCGGTGGCGGAGAGGCCGGAGGATGCGGTTCAGCAGGGGCTCAGACGTCTGCAGGCGGCCGACTTCCTGCACGAGAAGCGCCCGGCTCCGGACGTCGAGTACACCTTCAAGCACGCGCTCACCCATGAGGTGACCTACGGCACCCTGCTCCAGAAGCGGCGTCGGATGCTCCACGCCCGCATCGTCGGCGCCATCGAGCCCGGCTACCCGGACCGGCTGATCGAGCACGTCGAGCGACTCGCTCACCACGCGGTGCGCGGCGAGCTGTGGGAGAAAGCGGTCGGGTACCTCCGGCAGGCCGGCGCCAAGGCCCTGACCCGCTCGGCCAATCGAGAGGCGGTCGGCTGCTTCGACCAGGCGCTGGCCGCCCTCGGCCGTCTGCCCGAGGCGCGCGAGACCCTGGAGCAGGCCGTCGACCTGCGCTTCGGCTTGCGCACGGCTCTGTTCCCGCTCGGAGAATTCGAGCGGGTCCTGGCCTGTCTCCGTGAAGCGGAAGGCCTGGCGAGGACACTCGACGACCAGCGCCGGCTCGCGCAGGTGTCCGTCTCCATGTGCCAGCACCTCTACGTCATCAGTCGGCCGGGGGAGGCGCTCGGCTTCGGCGAGAGTGCCCGGACCATCGCCGAGTCTCTCCAGGATGTCCCGCTCCAGGTGACCGGGAACCTCTACCTCGGCGTGGCCTGCCTCGCGACCGGGGATTATCGACAGGCCGAGCTCCTTCTCGGCAAGGTCTTGCAACTCCTAGACGGTGATCGGAGCCGCGAACGGTTCGGCCTCCCCGGATT
>DATFUK010000329.1:0-2662 GCA_035260865.1 Candidatus Methylomirabilota bacterium
ACGGACAGCGCCTACGTGGTGGCGAGCATGCACATCATGACCCGGGTGGGCGCGGTGGCGCTCGAGCACATGCGCGGCCCGGATGATTTCGTGCGCGGCCTGCACTCGCTCGGCGATCTCTCGCCGGACCGGCGCTTCATCCTGCACTTCCCCGAGGAGCGGGTGATCTGGAGCGTGGGCTCGGGCTACGGCGGCAACGCCCTGCTCGGCAAGAAGTGCCACGCTCTCCGCATCGCCTCGTCCCAGGCCCGGACCGAAGGCTGGATGGCCGAGCACATGCTGATCCTCGGGGTGGAGGACCCGGAGGGCAAGATCACCTACCTGGCCGCCGCGATGCCGAGCGCCTCCGGGAAGACGAACCTGGCCATGGTGGTCTCGAGCCTGCCCGGCTATCGCGTGTGGACGGTGGGCGACGACATCGCGTGGATCCACGTGGACAAACACGGTCAGCTCCGCGCCACCAATCCCGAGCGCGGCTTCTTCGGGGTGGCTCCGAACACCAGCGCCAAGACCAATCCGAACGGGGCGGCGATGGTGCGCTCCAACACGATCTTCACCAACGTGGCCCTGACCCCGGCCAACGAGCCCTGGTGGGAAGGCATGGGCCCGGAGGCTCCGGAGGGGATGCTCGACTGGCAGGGCAAGCCGTGGAAGGCGGGCGACGGGCCGGCCGCGCACCCCAACTCGCGCTTCACCGTGCCCGCGCAGCAGTGCCCGTCCATCGCGCCCAACTGGGAGGACCCGGAGGGCGTCCCGCTCTCCGGCTTCATCTTCGGTTCCCGGCGGGCGCGCGTGGTGCCGCTCGTCTTCGAGGCGTTCGACTGGAACCACGGCGTCTTCCTGGGCTCGGCGATGGGCACCGAGACGACGGCGGCCATCACCGGGCAGGTAGGCATCGTGCGGCGCGATCCCATGGCCATGATCCCGTTCTGCGGCTACAACATGGCCGACTACTTCGAGCACTGGCTGTCCTTCGGCCCGCGCTTGAAGAATCCGCCCAAGATCTTCCGGGTGAACTGGTTCCGCCGGGACGGCGAAGGCCGATTCCTCTGGCCGGGCTACGGCGAGAACGTGCGCATCCTGAAGTGGATCGTCGAGCGGATTCACGGGGGCGGCCGGGTGGTCGAGACCCCGATCGGGTACGTGCCGGGTCCCGGCGCGATCGATTGCGCGGGGCTCGAGATGCCCCCGGGCACGCTCGAGGCGGCCCTGCACGTGGACCGCGAGGAGTGGCGCCAGGCGCTCGACGAGCTGGGCGAGTTCTACCAGCAGTTCGGGGACCGGATGCCGCCGGCGATCTGGAAGGCCCACGCGGAGACGGCGCGTCGGTTTGGTCTCTGAGCGGGTGAGGAGGCACGGCATGAGCGGCAAGCGGCTGCGCGGGGTCGGGTTCGCACTGGGGATCCTGGTCGGGCTCGGCGGCTGCTCCGCCATCAGCTCCGACGCCGATTTCCCGCCGGCCCAGCCCCCCGCGGCCGCGGCGCACTACAAGGCCACTCCGCCCGGTGGGTTCCCGGTGGACGTCTACCTCTCGGCGTGGGGTGAGGGTTACGTCATCCACACCCCTGGCGAAGCCCCCATCTACCTGATCTCGGACAAGAAGGGGGGCTTCATCATCCAGCGCCCGGGGGAGACCGCCTCCTGGGTGGCGCCTCGCTCGGACGGCAGCGGCTGGAACATTCTCTCCGGCAGCGGTCCCGCCACCTTCCTGCTCAAGCAGGATGGGGGATCGTGGATTCTGCAGGCTCCGGGCGACCTGCCCACGCTCATCGTCCCGCAGTAAGACGGTCAGGGTCGCCCGGACCCACTGTCAGCTCCGTGACAGTGCGCCTGTCACGAAATGTCACCGGCCCCCCCAACCTCGGCACCTGACACACGTTCACGTAATAGAAATAGACAGTTCCACACGCCTACCTCCTGGCAGGGACGTTGCGTATACGTGGTTGATTTCTACGCCGCGATCCTGTCGAGGAGGCTCGAGACGATGCTCGGACGCAACGGTGCCAGGCCGCGGGACGCCCGCCAGGGCGCTCGGCGGTAGCGGGTAACGCGACCCGCATGTGGCCATGGAAAGCCCGCGGCTCCAGCGCAACCCGCAAGAAGCTCACCGCCTTTCTCGACGAGGGCTCGGAGATCGACGGCAAGTACACGTTCACCGGCACCGTCCTACTCAACGGGAAATTCCTGGGTGAGATCGCCTCTCCCGACACCCTCATCATCGGCGAGCGCGGGGTGGTCAATGCCACCGTCCGGGCAGGCACGCTCGTGGTGAACGGGGAGCTGGTGGGCAACGTGCTCGCGAGCGAGCGGGTGGAGCTCACGGGCAAGGCTCGCGTCTTCGGGGACCTCGAGTCGCCGGTCATCGTGCTGAACGAGGGCGTGATGTTCGAGGGCCACTGCCGCATGCCCAAGGCGGCAGCCTCGGAGTCCACCCGTGATGTCTCGGTGGTCTCGCTGAAGCGCTGATGAGCGACCGGCGCGGCGGCGGGTTCACCCTGGTGCTGGTGCACAGCGGCGGGACCCGCATGCTCCACGTGGGGTGCCCGCGCTGGCTCCTGTGGGTCGGCCTGACTCTCCTGCTGTCGAGCGGCGCGCTGCTGACCGGCACCTGGATGGACTATTTCGCGCTCAAGCGGGCTCACCTCCAGGCGGCGTCTCTCGA
>DATFUK010000330.1:0-12255 GCA_035260865.1 Candidatus Methylomirabilota bacterium
AGGCGCCGACCGCCATGAAGCCGCCGGTGCCGAGCGAGACCTGCCCCGCGTAGCCGGTGAGCAGGTTGAGGCCGAGGGCGGCCAGCGCGTAGATCAAGAACGGGATCAGCACCGCCTGGAGCCAGTACTCGCTGGCGACCAGCGGCAGCCCGATGACCGCGGCGGCGAGGGCGAGCGTGGCGATGACGCGGTCCTGGAGGATCGGGAAGACCGCCTGGTCGCTGGCGTAGGTGCTCTTGAACTGCCCCGCTTCCCGATAGATCACGGGCTAGACTCTTTCAATGATCTTCTCGCCGAAGAGCCCCTGCGGGCGGACGAGGAGGAACGCGAGGGCCAGCATGTAGGCGAACCAGTTCTCGATGGCCCCGCCCACCAGCGGGCCCCAGTACACCTCGGCCAGCTTCTCGCCCGTTCCGATGATCAGCCCGCCCACGATGGCGCCCGGCACCGAGGTGAACCCGCCCAGGATCAGCACCGGGAGCGCCTTCAGCGCGATGAGCGACAGGCTGAACTGCACGCCGCTCTTGGCGCCCCACATGATCCCGGCCACGATGGCGACCAGGCCCGCCACCGACCAGACCACGATCCAGATCGTGTTGAGCGGGATCCCGATGGAGAGCGCGGCCTCGTGGTCGTCGGCCACCGCCCGGAGGGCGCGGCCGACCCGGGTGCGCTGGAAGAACACCGCCATGATCGCCACCAGGACCGCGGCGGTGATCGCGGCGGTCAGCTCGAGGCGGTTGACCTGCACGCCCCACGCCATGAACGAGGTGTCGGGGATGCCGACGTCGAGCTTCTTCACGTCGCTCCCCCACGCGAACTCGCCGAAGCCCTCGAGGAAAAAGTTGAGCCCGATGGTGGCCATGAACAGGATGATCTGCTCCTGGTTCACGAGCGGGCGCAGCACCACCCGCTCGATGGCGAAGGCCAGCGCCGCCATCACCGCCATGGTCAGGGCGAGCGCAACCACGAGCGGCGCGCCGCGCTCGATGAGCCCCACCAGGGTCAGCGCCGCGAAGAGCACCATCACCCCCTGGGCGAAGTTGAAGACCCCGGAGGCCTTGTAGATGAGCACGAAGCCCAGGGCCACCAGGGAGTACATGAGCCCGGCCGCGAGGCCGCCGATCAGCACCTCGACCAGGAAGGTGGGGCTGCCCGCCATGTCCTTGAAGGGTGCGACCAGCACCGCGTGCAGCAGCTCAAGCATGGGCCACGCCCAGGTAGGCGTCGATCACGCCCTGGTCGGCGCGGACCTCGTCGGGCCGGCCGTCGGCGATCTTGCGCCCGTAGTCGAGGGCGATCACCCGGTCCGAGATGTCCATCACCACGCTCATGTCGTGCTCGATCAGCGCGATGGTGGTGCCGAACTCGTCGTTGACCCCGAGGATGAAGCGGCACATGTCTTCCTTCTCCTCGACGTTCATGCCCGCCATCGGCTCGTCGAGGAGCAGGAGCTTGGGCTCGGCCGCGAGGGCGCGGGCCAGCTCCACCCGCTTCTGCAGCCCGTAGGGTAGCTTGCCCGCGAAGGCCTTGCGGATGGCCTGGATCTCCAGGAAGTCGATGATGCGCTCCACGAACGCGCGGTGCTCGAGCTCCTGCTTCATGGCCGGGCCCCAGTAGAGCGCCTCCAGGAGGAAGCTGCCCCGCATCTTGAGGAGGCGGCCGGTCATGATGTTGTCGAGCACGCTCATGCCCTTGAAGAGCGCCACGTTCTGGAAGGTGCGCGCCACCCCGAGGGCGGCCACGTCGTAGGGGCGGAGCTGCGTCCGGTCACGGCCCTCGAAGAGGATCTGGCCTTCGTAGGGCTGGTAGAACCCGCTGACCACGTTGAGCAGGGTGGTCTTGCCCGCACCGTTGGGGCCGATGATGGCCACGATCTCCCCGCGTCGGATCTCGAGGCTCACCCCCTCGAGGGCCTGCACCGCCCCGAAGCGCACGCTGATCCGGTTGACCTCGAGGAGCGGGGTGGGCGGCGGATCCGGCCGCGCTCTCACCGGGCCGCCCCCGCGGGCGCGAAGGTCTCCGCCTCGTTGATCCGCACCGCCGCCCGCACCGTGCCGGTGCGCCCGTCCTCGTAGGTCACCTGGGCCTCCACGTTGACGTGGTCCGCGGTGCCGTAGAGGGCGTCGATCAGCGGGGCGTACTTCTGGGCCACGAAGCCGCGCCGCACCTTGCGGGTGCGGGTGATCTCCTGGTCGTCCGCGTCCAGCTCCTTGTGCAGGAGCAGGAAGCGCCGGATCTGGGCCCCGCGCAGCGTCTCCTCGTCGAGGAGGCTCCGGTTCACCCGCACCACCTCGCGACGGATCAGCTCGTAAACCTCGGCCTTCTGGGCGAGATCGGTATAGCTCGTGTAGGCCAGGCCGCGGCGCTCCGCCCAGTTGCCGACCGACGCCAGGTCGATGTTGATCAGCGCGCTCACGAAGGCGCGCTCGTGCCCGACGCACACCGCCTCCTTGATGTACGGCGAGAACTTGAGCTTGTTCTCGAGGTACTTGGGAGCGAAGATCGTGCCTCCCGACAGCCGGCCCACGTCGCGGGCCCGGTCGATGATCTTGAGGTGGCCGTCCTTGTCGAAGAAGCCCGCGTCTCCCGAGTGCACCCAGCCGTCGTCGAGGGTCTCCCGGGTGGCCTCCGGGTTCTTGTAGTAGCCCTGGAACACCCCCGGGCTTCGGTACATCACCTCGCCGGTCTCGCCGATGCGCACCTCGACGCCGGGCAGCGGCGGGCCCACCGTGTCGAGCTTGACGTCGCCGTCCTGCTGGATGCAGATCAGCGCGCTCGACTCGGTCATGCCGTAGAGCTGCTTCACGTTGATCCCGAGCGAGCGGTAGAACTCGAAGAGCTCGGGCCCGATCGCCTCGCCCGCGGTGTAGGCCACCCGGATCTTCCCCATACCGAGGTTGTCGCGCAGGGGCCCGTAGACGAGCAGCCAGCCGAGCGGGTAGAGCAGGCGGTCGAGCGGCGCGGGCGCCCGGTGCGCGAGACGGCGGCGCTCCACGCGGCGGGCCACGTCGAGGAAGAAGTGCACCATGCGCCGCTTGACCCACGCGGTGTCGTCCACCCGGATCATGACCGAGGTGAGGATGTTCTCCCAGATGCGGGGCGGCGCGAAGAAGTAGGTCGGACCGATCTCCTTCAGGTCGGCCAGCACCGTGGCCGCGCTCTCCGGGCAGTTGGTGGTGAAGCCCGCCACCATCGACTGCCCGAAGGAGAACATGTGATCGCCGATCCACGCCATCGGCAGGTACGCCATGACCTCCTCGGCCGAGGTCAGCCGCTCGCGCTCGATCGCGCTGCGCGCGGTCTCGATCAGGTTGCGGTGCGAGAGCATCGCGCCCTTGGGCTGCCCGGTGGTCCCCGAGGTGTAGGCGATGACCGCGGTATCCTGGGCCGAGCCGCGGGCCACCTCCTGATCGAAGTAGCCCGGGTTGTCCTGGGCGAACTTGCGGCCGCGCTCCTTGAGCTCGTCGAGGCTCAGCAGGCACGGGTCCTGGTAGTGCCGCAGGCCCCGCGCGTCGGCGTAGACGATCCACTCGAGCATCGGACATTGCGAGCGGACGTGGAGCAGCTTGTCCACCTGCTCCTGGTCCTCGACCACCGCGAAGCGCACCTCCGCGTGGCCGACGATGTACTGCATCTCCTTCTCGATCGAGTCCTGGTACAGCGGCACCGGGATCCCGCCCAGGGCCTGCGTGGCCAGCATGGCCCAGTAGAGCTGGGGCCGGTTGTCGCCGACCACCGCCGTCTTGTCACCCCGGGCAAAGCCGAGCGCCGCCAGTCCCAGCGCGATGAGGCGGGCCTGCTCGACGTACTGGCTCCACGTGTGCGATTGCCAGATGCCCAGGTCCTTCTCCCGGATGGCAACTTTCCGTGAGAGGCGCTGCGCGTTGCGGAGGGCCAGCTTCGGGAACGTGTCGAGACCCGGATCGAGCATCAGGCGGGCATGCGGGTGCGGGACGCGCGCGGTCGCGCGGGGCGAGGTTCTCTTGCACCGTTGGAGAGAGTCTTCACGCTCATGAGGAGCACCTGCGCTGGCGGTGATAAAGTGGCGAAAGTCTAGCCTAAGGCCCGCGGGGGTGTCAAGGACTTTGCCCACCAAGACAAGGGTTTACGGCTCCTCAGGGGGTCTCCCGGGAGCCGTCGCCGTGGCCGCCGCCTGCCTGGTCGGGGCCCTCTGGACCGCCCCGCCCGGTCAGGCCCAGTCCGAGCCCGACTGCGCCCAGCCGACTCAGGGACGCGACTTCATCGCCCGGCTGCGGCTGGCGGAGATCGAGGGCGCCGAGGACATCCACCGGGCCGCGATGTGGGAGGCCTTCGGCCGCTGCCCCGAGGGCGCCGCGGGCGGCCCGTGCCGGACCGCCGAGCAGCGGCGCTTCGAGACGGAGTGGGAAGGCAAGCAGGCCCAGATCGACGCGAAGTACCGGGCGGCCCTGAGCGATTTCGAGCGGCGGTGCCGGGCCATCATCACCCGGCTCGCCCGGGGAGCGCTCAGAGCGGCTTCCTGATCACCCGGGCCAGCTCGCCCACCACCCCGCGCCGGAAGGCCAGCACGCAGAGCACGAAGATGATTCCCTGTACCACGGTCACCCAGGCCCCGAGCTGGGCCAGGTAGGTCTCGAGCCCGATCACGATGACCGCGCCCACCACCGGGCCGAAGACCGTGCCGAGCCCGCCCAGCAGGGTCATGAGCACCACCTCTCCCGACATCGTCCAGTGGACGTCGGTGAGCGAGGCGAGCTGAAAGACGAGCGCCTTGGTGCCGCCGGCCAGGCCGGAGAGCGCGGCGGAGAGCACGAAGGCGATGAGCTTGTAGCGGTCGGCCTGGTAGCCCAGCGAGAGCGCGCGCGGCTCGTTCTCCCGCACCGCCTTCAGCACCTGGCCGAACGGCGAGTGGATGGTCCGGTAGATGAGCAGGAACCCGGCCAGGAACACCGCGAGCACGACGTAGTACATGACGAGCGTGTCGCGGAGGTCGAGGAGCCCGAACAGCGTGCCGCGCGGGACCGCCTGGATGCCGTCCTCGCCGTGGGTGAACGGGGCCTGCAAACAGAAGAAGAAGAGCATCTGGGCCAGGGCGAGCGTGATCATCGCGAAGTAGATGCCCTGCCGCCGGATGGCGAGCGCGCCGATCGCGAGCCCGAGCAGGGCGGCGGTCGCCACGCCGAGCAGGATGGCCAGCTCCGGCGGCCAGCCCCACACCTTGGCCGCGTGCGCGGTGACGTAGCCGGCCGAGCCCAGGTAGGCGGCGTGGCCGAAGGAGAGGAGGCCCGCGTATCCGATCAGCAGGTTGAACGCGCAGGCGAAGAGGGCGAAGCAGAGCGCCTTCATCAGGAAGACCGGGTAGACCACGAACGGGCCCACCGCGAAGGCGGCCACCATCAGCGCGAACACCACCGCCTGATGGCGCAGGCCCGCCGCGGCGGCCGTGCTACTGCGCGCGTCCAAAGAGACCGGCCGGCTTCACGAGCAGGACGAGGGCCATGATGACGAAGATGACCGTGTTGGACGCCTCCGGGTAGAACACCTTGGTCAGCCCCTCGACCAGCCCCAGCCCGAACCCGGTGACGATCGAGCCCATGATCGAGCCCATGCCGCCGATCACCACCACCGCGAACACCACGATGATCAGGTCCGCGCCCATCAGGGGGTTCACCTGGTAGATCGGCGCGGCGAGCACGCCGGCCAGCGCGGCCAGGGCGACCCCGAAGCCGTAGGTGAGCGTGATCATCCGCGGCACGTTGATGCCGAAGGCTTGCACGAGCGCCGGGTTCTCGGTCGCCGCGCGCAGGTAGGAGCCGAGCTTGGTGCGCTCGATCACGAACCAGGTGGCCAGGCACACGCCAAGCGAGAACACGATGACCCACGCCCGGTAGTTCGGCAGCACCATGAAGCCGAGATTGCGACCGCCGGTGAGCTCGGCGGGAATCGCGTAGGGCAGGCCCGACGAGCCGAAGTTGTTGCGGAAGAGGCCCTGGATGATCAGCCCCAGGCCGAAGGTGAGGAGGAGCCCGTAGAGGTGATCGAGGGCGTACAGGCGCTTGAGCAGGAAGCGCTCGAGCACCACACCCACCGCCCCGACCACCACCGGGGCCAGCAGCAGGGCCCACCAGTAGCCGACGCCGGCGTACTGCAGGAGGAAGTACGCGGCGAACGCGCCCATCATGTACTGGGCGCCGTGCGTGAAGTTGATGATGTTGAGCAGGCCGAAGATGACGGACAGGCCGAGGCTCAGCATGGCGTAGAACGAGCCGTTGATGAGCCCGATCAGGAGCTGGCCGAACAGGGCCTGCGGGGGGATGCCGAAGATCATTGGCGAGTCGCCGTCCCCTCACCCCGCCCTCTCCCCAAAGGGGAGAGGGTGCTTCGACTTCCCTCTCCCCGTCGCGGGGAGAGGGCAGGGTGAGGGGGAATGTCGGTTACTTCTTCACCAGGGGGCAGTCGCCCTGGTCGATGGGCCGGAACGCCTGCTCGGCGGGGGTGGTCGCGCGCGTCTTGTAGTAGTCCCACGGCCCCTTGGACTCGGACGGCTTCTTGACCTCGAACAGGTACATGGGGTGCAGCTTGCGGCCGTCGGCGCGGATCGTGCCCTTGCCGAACAGCGGATCGTCGGTGGGGGTCTCCTTCATCTTGGCGATGACCTTGGTCCCGTCGTCGCCCTTGAGCGCCTCCACCGCCTTGAGATAGTGCAGCGTCGCGGAGTACACCCCGGCGTGGATCATGGTGGGGTGGATGCCGCGGTCCAGCTCTGCGAAGCGCTTGGCGAAGGCCCGCGTCTTGTCGTTCATGTCCCAGTAGAAGGCCTCGGTGAAGATCAGCCCCTGGGCGGTCGGCAGCCCGAGCGCGTGGACGTCCGTGATGAACACGAGCAGGCCGGCCAGGCTCTGCCCGCCCTTGACGATCCCGAACTCGGCGGCCTGCTTGATCGCGTTGGTGGTGTCGCCCCCCGCGTTCGCGAGACCGACGATCTTGGCCTTCGAGGCTTGCGCCTGCAGCAGGAACGAGGAGAAGTCGGCGGTGTTGAGCGGATGCCGTACCTTGCCCAGCACCTTGCCGCCGTTCTTGAGCACGACCGCCTCGGTGTCCCGCTCGAGCGCGTGGCCGAACGCGTAGTCGGCGGTGAGGAAGAACCACGAGTCCCCGCCCGTCTTCACGATCGCGCTGCCGGTGCCGTTGGCGAGGGCCCAGGTGTCGTAGGTCCAGTGGATGGTATTGGGCGAGCACGCCTTGCCGGTCAGGTCCGACGAGGCCGCCCCCGAGACGAGAAACGCCTTGCCCTTCTCCTTGACGATCTGGGTCACCGCGAGCGCGACCCCGGAGTTCGGCGTGTCCACGATCACGTCCACCTTGTCGGTGTCGAGCCACTGGCGGGCGATGCCCGACCCGACG
Source organism: Candidatus Methylomirabilota bacterium (assembly GCA_035260865.1). Lineage (GTDB taxonomy): Bacteria > Methylomirabilota > Methylomirabilia > Rokubacteriales > CSP1-6 > CAMLFJ01. The sequence goes on from DATFUK010000330.1 coordinate 7,387, forward strand.
TCGGGCTTGTTCTGGTGATCGGCCGAGACGATCTCGACCTTCATCCCCTTCTTGGCGGCCCCGAAGTCCTCCACCGCCATCCGGGCCGCGACCACCGAGCCCTGGCCGGAGAGATCGGCGTAGAGGCTCGACATGTCGGTGAGCACGCCGATCTTGATGACCCCGTCGGAGACCTGGGCCGGGGCCGCGGGCGCGGCGATGAGCCCGATCGCGACCACGATGAGGAAGAGCCGGTATGTGAGCATGCGTTGATCCTTTCGTTCGATCTGAGTGAGACGTGGGACGGGCGATTATACCCCGAGGTACTCGTGGAGCTTCGCGGTGTGGCGCTCGAGCTCCACGTTGCGGATCATGTCCACCACCCGTCCGCGCTCCATCACGTAGTGCCGATCGGCCACCGTGGCCGCGAAGCGGAAGTTCTGCTCGACCAGCAGGATCGTGAAGCCCTCGGCCTTGAGGCGCCGAATGGTGGCCCCGATCTGGCGCACGATCACCGGGGCCAGCCCCTCGGTCGGCTCGTCCAGCAGCAGGAGCCGCGCGCCGGTCCGGAGGATCCGCCCGATGGCGAGCATCTGCTGCTCGCCGCCCGAGAGCTTGGTGCCCTGGCTCCGGCCCCGCTCGCGCAGGTTGGGGAACAGCTCGTAGATCGCGTCGGTCCCGAGCCCGCCCGGCTGCACCACCGGAGGCAGCAGCAGGTTCTCCTCCACGGTCAGGCTCGCGAAGATCCCCCGCTCCTCCGGGCAGAAGGCGAGGCCGAGCCGGGCGATCGCGTTGGACGGCCGCGCGATCAGCTCGGCGTCGCGGAAGCGCACCGAGCCGCGCCGCCGCGGCACCATGCCCATGACCGACTTGAGGGTGGAGGTCTTGCCCGCCCCGTTGCGGCCGAGGAGGGTCACCACCTCGCCCGCCCGCACCTCGAAGTCCACCCCGTGGAGTACGTGGGACTCGCCGTACCAGGCGTGCAGGTCGGCGACCCGCAGGAGCTCCTCACTCATGGCCCGCCCCCAGGTAGGCCTGGACCACGTCCGGGTGGCGCGACACCGCCGCGTAGTCGCCCTCCGCCAGCACCTCCCCGCGGGCCAGCACCGTGATGGTGTGGGAGAGGTGCTCCACCACGCTCAGGTTGTGCTCGACCATGAGCACGGTGCGGTTGCGGGCCACCTGCTGGATCAGGGACGAGATGCGCTCCACGTCCTCGTGGGCCATGCCCGCGGTGGGCTCGTCGAGCAGCATCATCTCGGGCTCGAGGGCGAGCGTGGTGGCGATCTCGAGCGCGCGCTTGCGCCCGTAGGGCAGCTCGACCGCGGGGGTGGCCTCGAAGGCGCCGAGCCCGACCGCGGCCAGGAGGTCCCGGGCCCGCTCGTGGAAGGCGTCGAGCGTGCGCTCCGAGCGCCAGAAGTCGAAGGATCGGCCGCGCCCGCGTTGGAGCGCGATGCGCACGTTCTCCAGCACCGTGAGGTGGGGGAACACCGCGGAGATCTGGAATGAGCGCACGAGCCCGAGCCGCGCGATGTCCGCGGGCCCCCGGCCCGTGATGTCGCGGCCGTTGAAGGTGATCCGCCCGCGCGTGGGGGCCAGGAAGTGAGTCAGCAGGTTGAAGCAGGTGGTCTTGCCCGCCCCGTTGGGCCCGATGAGAGCGTGGATGGTCCCGCGCCGCACGCGCAGGTCCACATCCTTCACCGCGAAGAACCCGCGGAACTCCTTGGTGAGCCCGCGCGTCTCCAGGATGACGTCGTCGGTCATCTGGCCGAGCCGCTGGTGGCCGGGCCGCCGGGCGCCGAGCCGGGCGGCGGCGGGTAGAAGCGCGGCTCTCGCCGCTCGTCCCAGGCCCGGTTGGCCTCCTCCATCTCCCAGGAGGTCATGCACTCCCGCTGGGCCTCCATCATCTCCTCGATCATCGCGCGCGGGTCCCGGTGGAAGGAGGCGTGCAGCAGCCGCTTGGCGTGGCCGGTCGCGGTGCGCGAGGAGTGAAACGTCTTCTCCACGATGCCCGCGAGCGCCGCGTCCACTCCCGCCGGCTCCACCACCCAGTTGACCAGGCCCATCGCGAGCGCCGCCTCCGGCGTCACGTGATCGTTGAGCAGGGTCAGCTCCTTGGCCCGGCCGAGCCCGATGATCCGGGCCAGGCGGAGGATCGAGCCGTCCGGGATGAGGCCGTGCCGCGTCGCGCCCAGGCCGAGGATCGCGTCGGTGGTGGCCAGACGCAGGTCGCAGGCGACCCCGAGCTGGAGGCCGCCGCCGATGGAGTAGCCGTGCAGCACCGAGACCACGACCTTGTCCATGTCCTCGAGGCAGTTCAGCGCGCGGACCCAGTTCCGGTAGAACGCCTCGTCGATCCCGCCCGCCGACAGCACCGTGCGGTCCATGCCCGAGCAGAACGCCCGGCCCGCGCCCCGCACCACCACCACCCACACGTCCGCGTCGCGGGCGGCCGTCTCCGCCGCGTCGGCCAGCTCCGCGGACAGCGTGCGGTCCAGCGCGTTGAGCACGCGCGGCCGATTCAGGGTGATGGTGGCGACGCCCTCCCGCGCCGCGTAGAGTACGCTCGGCTCGGCCACCCTCAGCTCCGCGCGCCGAGGATGTCGCGCGCGATGACCATCCGCTGGATCTCGGAGGTGCCCTCGCCGATCTCGGTGAGCTTGGCGTCGCGGAAGATCCGCTCGATGGGGAACTCGCTGATGTAGCCGGCCCCGCCGTGAATCTGGAGCGCCTTGGTCGCGGCCTTCATGGCTACCTCGGAGGCGAAGACCTTGGCCATCGACGCCGCGACCTTGGCGGGGCGACCGGCGTCCTTGAGCACCGCGGCCCGGAGGGTCAGCAGCCGCGCCGCCTCCACCTCGGTGCCGATATCCGCGATCATCCCCTGCAGACCGTTGAACTCGGCCAGGGTCTTGCCGAAAGCGGAGCGCTGCTTCATGTACTTGAGCGCCTCGTCGAGGGCGCCCTGGGCGATCCCCACCGCCATGGCGGCCATCGCGATCCGGCCGCCCTCCAGCACCTGCATGGTGTTGACGAAGCCCATGTCGCGCTCGCCGCACAGGGCGGTCGCGGGCAGCCGCACGTTGTCGAGGTGGAGCTCGGCGGTGTTGGAGGCGTGCAGCCCGAGCTTGCGATAGGGCTTCCCGGCCGTGAACCCGGGCGTGCCCCGCTCAAGGATGAAGGCGGAGACGCCCCTGTTGCCTCGGGCCGGGTCGGTCACCGCCATCACCACCGTGATCTCCGCCACCCCCGCGTTGGTGATGAAGGCCTTGCTCCCGTTGAGCACGAAGCCGTCGCCCGCCGGCACCGCCCGCGAGCGCATCGCGGCCGCGTCGGAGCCGGAGCCGGGCTCGGTGAGCCCCCACGCGCCGAGCGCCTCGCCGCGGGCCAGCCGCGGCAGGTAGGCCGCCTTCTGCTCGGGCGAGCCGAAGAGCGCGATGTGGTTCGTGCAGAGCGAGTTGTGCGCCCACATCGTGATGCCGACGGAGGCGTCCACCCGGTTCAGCTCCTCCACCGCGAGGGCGTACGAGACGTAGTCGAGCCCCGCCCCGCCGTATTCCTCGGGCACCAGCGCGCCCATGAGCCCGGTGCCCGCCAGCTTGGCCAGGATCTCGTGCGGGAACTCCTGCGCCTCGTCGAAGTGGTGGATCACCGGCGCGACCTCGCGCTCGGCGAAATCCCGGGCGAGGGCCCTCACCTCCTGCTGCTCCGGCGTCAACTGGAAGTTCATGCGGTGGTGCTACGCGACCGCTCTGATGTTTTCTCTCACGAAGCGGATGATGTCCTGGGTCGAGGTGCCGGGGGTGAACAGCTCCTTGACCCCCAGCGCCTTGAGGGCCTGGATGTCCTCCTGCGGGATGATGCCGCCGCCGAAGACCGCGATGTCGTCCGCGCCCTTCTCCTTGAGCAGGTCGAGCACGCGCCCGAACAGGTAGTTGTGGGCGCCCGAGAGCACCGACAGCCCCACCGCGTCCACGTCCTCCTGCACCGCGGTGGCCACGATCTGCTCCGGGGTTTGGTGCAGCCCGGTGTAGATGACCTCGAAACCCGCGTCCCGCAGCGCGCGCGCCACGATCTTCGCGCCGCGGTCGTGCCCGTCGAGACCCGGCTTGGCCACCAGCACCCGCACCTTCCGCTCGGCCATGATCAGTGCAGGAGCGCCCGGAGGCGCTCTCCCGCCTTCATGATCTGTTCGCGGTTGCCCGCCACGAGCCGCCAGTCGAAGCCCTTGCCGTCGTTGGCCCAGCGCGGGATCAGGTGCAGATGGTAGTGCAGGACGGACTGGAAGGCGGCCGCCCCGTTGGCCTGCACCATGTTGAGCCCGTCGGGCTTGAGCGCCTCCCGGATCGCCAGGGCCACCCGCTGGGCGGTGGCGATGGCGGCCTGCAGATCCTCGACCTCCGCCTCGAAGAGATTCGGGGCGTGGGCCTTGGTGATCACCAGGCAGTGACCCGAGTTGAGCGGGTTGATGTCCATGAAGACCAGCGTCTTGTCGTCCTCGAAGATCTTCATCGAGGGGATCTCGCCGTCCCGGATCTTGCAGAAGACGCAGTCGGTCATGCGGCCCTCCTCAGATCGTCAGTGTCCAGCCGTCCGGATCGGGAGCCTGCCCGTACTGGATCGCCACGATGGCGTCGTAGAGCCGCTGGGTCAGCGGCCCGATCTTGCCGCCGTTGATCACCATCTTCTTGCCCTTGTAGGCGAGCTCGCCCACCGGGGAGATGACCGCCGCGGTGCCGGTGCCCCACACCTCCTCGAGCTTGCCGCGCCCGTGGGCCTCCACCACCTCGTCGATCGAGACCTGCCGCTCGCTCACCTTGAGCCCCCACTTGCGCAGCAGGGCCAGGGTCGAATCGCGCGTCACCCCGGGCAGGATGGTCCCGGTCAGCG
>DATFUK010000331.1:0-3235 GCA_035260865.1 Candidatus Methylomirabilota bacterium
CTCGTCAGGTTGTCGAAGAGATTGAACGAGACGCGGATGTCCTGGGACGCCGTGCTGAAGTGCGGATCGAACTTGGCGATGTCGCCCGCCTGGGCGGTGACCAGTTCCTTCTTCTGGGTGGTTTGGGCTTCCGCCGCGCCGGGGAGCGCCAGCGGCAGCGCGCCGGCTACGCCGAGTGCTGCCGCGCCCTTAAGCAACTCGCGACGAGTGACGTCCATGGGATGCACCCCCACTCGATGGATTCGGGTACAGCCTAGGTCTGCCACGGCGGTGTGTGGCGCCCCTTATAGTGCTTTTGCTTCGGCCTGTCAAGGGTGTCGCGACGCGCGAGCTCGGTAGGGACTCGGTCGCCGAGCAGCGTCGCCTCCTCCACGGAACCGGGTGCCGTCACGCGGCGGCCCACCTCAGGTAGACCAGGGCCAGCTTCTCGGGCAGGCGGCGCAGATGGTCCAGGACGAGGTAGTTGCCCGCCCCGAAAATGCGCGTGACGTAGGCGTCGGCGCCGGGATCGAGGCTGACGCAGAAGGTCGCGATGCCCGCGCGCCGCTGCTCGTCCACCGCGCGCTTGGCGTCGAGCGCCAAGTACCACCGGTCGTGCACGTCGATGTCGTGGGGCGCGCCGTCGGTGACTAGGACGATGAGCTTTCGGGCCGTCCGCCGCTGCGAGAGCAGGTGCCCAGCGTGGCGCAGGGCCGCACCCATGCGGGTGGACCGTTGGCCGGTCATGGCCGCGAGCCGCGCCCGCGCCCCCTCCGCGTAGGGCTCGTCGAAGTCCTTGAAGCGATAGTAGCCGACGTCCTCGCGTCCGCTCGAGTCGAAGCCGTGAAGCGCGAAGCTATCGTCCGCGGTGGCGATCGCCTCCGCCACCACCGCGGTGGCCGCGCGGGCCAGGGCCAGGATGGTCTCGCCCGCGCCGGGCACGACGTCGTTCGTGGAGCGAGAGAGGTCGAGCAGCCAGAGCACGGCGAGATCGCGCCGGATGCGGCCCGGTCGCTGGTAGACGCGCGAACTCGGAGTCCGGCCGGCGCGCAGATCCGCCATGGCGGTGATGGCCGCGTCGAGGTCGAGATCGTTGCCTTCCACCTGGCGCCGCAGGCGAGCGGCATGGCCGACCTGCGCGCTCCTCACGAGGCGGGCGACCCGCGCCGCCACCTCCTCGTGGCGCGTCAGGATTTCGTCGATGGCGCGGGGATCGCCCGACTCGGCGCGCCGCTCACGGACCGTGCACCAGGCGGGCCGATGCACACCGATGACGTAGTCCCACTCCGGATAACGATGCGGCGGCGCCTCGGGGACCTCCATCGCGGGCACCGCCTGCGGCGGCGAGATCCCCCGCCGCGCTCGGTCGGGACTCTGGTCCGCGCGGTCGCCCCCGGTCGCCCCGGCTGTCTCGAGCGTCACAGTGCCCGCGAGCACCGCCGGCTCGCTCTCCGGCGGAGGAGCAGACTTGTTCTCGGGAAACTCCCACATGAACGCGTTGTCGTCCCGGTAGGCGGGCTCGACCAGGTAGCGCCCGTAGTCGAATTGCATCCGCATCTGGCCGAGATCGTTGCCCAGCAGGGCCCCGATCTCGCGGCTCATCGAGGAATCGTGGAGCCGCGCACCGTGGGCCTCGAACAGCTCCCGGCCCTTGGCGACCCAGCCGTCGTGGTCTCGATAGTCCGGGTCGATGAGGGCGCGGGCCAGGCGGGCCATCAGGGAGGTCGCATTGGGGATGGCATCCGGCAGGGCGACGTGAAATCGGAGCCAGAGCCGGCGCAGCCCGGGAAGGTCCTGCCACGCGAGCCGCTCGATCCGGGCGTCCTCGATCAGGGAGACGATCGCCACCTGGATCGGCCGCAGCTCGGCGAGCGGGAATCGGTGCATCGAGTGGATGAGATGCGCGGCCGCGTGTGCGGCCGCGGCGCGATGGAGCGCGATGCCCTCTCCGGCACCCGCGGGAAAGATATCGGGCATGTTGATGGCCCCCGCGACGATGGAGACGCGCGCGCGCCGGCCGGCGTCGCGAAGCGCGGCGGGCCGGCCCCACAGCGCGCGCAGGTAGCAGGCGAGGCGCCGCTCGATCGCCGAAAACGGCACTCCCGCGGATGATGACGTCGGGGCGGCCACCGCGGTCAGAAGAACGTCTTGATCACCGCGTCGAGAGCATCCCGGATGTCCAGATCGTCCGTGACCGGCCCCACCAGGGCGGCCCGGCAGGCCGCGAGCGGCTCCACGCCCTGCGCGATCAGGGAGCCGGCAGAGACCAGCATGCGCGTGGACAGCCCCTCGTCCAGGCCATGGCCCTTCAGGTTGCGGGCGCGCTCGCCGACGCTCACGAGCCGCCCGGCGAGGTCGGGGGTCACGCCGGACTCGTGGACGACGATCTCGATCTCGGCATCGCGCGGGGGCCAACCGAAGTCGAGGGCGCCGAAGCGCTGCTTGGTGGACTGCTTGAGGTCCTTGATGATGCTCTGGTAGCCGGGGTTGTAGGAGACGACGAGCTGGAAGTCGGGGTGCGCCTCCACCAGCTCGCCCTTCTTCTCGAGCGGCAGCATCCGCCGCGCGTCCGCCAATGGGTGGAGCACGACCGTGGTGTCCTGGCGCGCCTCCACGATCTCGTCGAGATAGCAGATCGCACCCCCGCGCACGGCGAGCGTGAGCGGGCCGTCATGCCAAACGGTTCCCGCCGGCGCGAGCAGGAACCGGCCGACGAGGTCGGCTGCGGTCATGTCCTCGTGGGCTGCGACGGTGATGAGCGGGCGATCAAGGCGCCAAGCCATATGCTCGATGAACCGCGTCTTGCCGCAGCCGGTCGGCCCCTTGAGCATCATCGGCATGCGCACCATGTACGCGGCCCGATAGAGCTCGACCTCGTCACCGGTCGGCCGGTAGTACGGCTCGGTGCGGATCAGGTACTGGCCGATCGGATGCGGCTGACTCACCTCCGCGGGCAAATGCGCGCCGGCCTAAGCGTGCGTGAGGTCCTTGCTGTTCGGGATGCCGGGGATCGGGCACTCCTCCGTGCCGACGGTCGAGCGGGTGAGCGCCTCGACCATCTTCCTGGTGCCATCGGGATCGTTGATCCACTTGGTGTAGAAGTCGTACGGGCAGGCGGCGACGCCCTCGTTGCCCTCACGCGAGTTGATCTTGCCGGTGTAGCCGCGGTGGAGCAGCTTGAACAGATGGTTCTCGGACTGGAGGTTCTTGCGGGCGTCCCGAATCAGGGCCTTGGAGAGCGCCGCGTACTGGATGC
>DATFUK010000332.1:0-3098 GCA_035260865.1 Candidatus Methylomirabilota bacterium
CGCCCGCCGTGCGCGCCACCCGCGCGCTGCCCACGCCGAGCGCGAGCACGTAGCTGTCGGCCGTGAGCACGCCGTCGCTGGTCACCACGCCGTCGATCCGGTCGCCGTCGGCGCGCAGCGCCGTCACCCGGACGCCGAGGCGCACGGTGGCGCCGTGCTTCTCGCGCGCGATCCGCATCAGCTCCTCGGAGAACACACGCGAGTCGCCGCTCGAGTCGCCGAGGTCACGGATCGCCCCGGCGAGCTTGCCCTTCACGGGCTCGAAGACGGGATCGAGGCGCGCCAGCGCGGCGGCATCCAGGATCTCCTGCTTCTGGCCGTGCTCGGCCAGCAGGGCCATCTTCTTGATCCCCGCCTCCAGCTCGCGCGGATCGCGATGGAGATAGAGCGCGCCGTGGCTGACCTCGTGATACGCGATGCGCTCGGTGCGCACGATGTCCTTCATCACGGCCTGGCTGTACTGGCAGAGGCGCAGCTTGACGAGCGTGTTGCGCCGGGCCCGCGCGGGTACGCACTCGCGGAGGAACCGTAGCCCCCACGTGTAGAGATGCGGGTCCGGCGTGAGCCGCAGCCGGATCGCGGTCTCGTCGCCCCGCAGCGAGCGCAGCAGCATCGCGGGCACGCGCGGCGAGGCCCACGCGAAGGAATGCCCGGGCGCAATGATCCCGGCGTTGCCGGCACTCGCCTCGAGACCGAGCGCGTCGTTCGCCTCGACGATGGTCACCTCGTCGCCAGCCCGGGCCAGGAAATAGGCGGTGGTCACGCCCACCACGCCGCCGCCGAGCACGAGGGTCTTCACGCGGCGCTAGCCCAGCGCCTTGGCGTGCTCCTGGAAGAGCTCGACGTGGCCGCTCGCGTTGTCGGTCAGCGCGAAGACCTCATAGAGCTCGATCTGCGGGCGCATGCCATAGCGCTCGACGATGCCGTCGAGCCACGCCCCGCCGTAGAAGGCCTGGGCGTCCTCGCGCGTCTCCCACTGATAGACACCGCCCGCCCAGCCGCTCTCGCTCCAGATGAAGTGTTTGCTGAGCAGGCCCTTCACGTGCTGAAACCCGGGCGCGATCTTGTGAAAGTGCTCGCGGCAGGCGGCGTGGTCGATGTGGGGCGGTAGCTGGTAGCGGACGGTGGCGGTGATCATGGAGCCCTCCGGGTGAGCACCTCGGCCGCGGCCTTCTCCACGACCGTGCCCTTGAAGAAGTCCGGGTTCACCTCGCCCCAGAAGCGCACCGCGTTCTCGAACATGAAGTCGCGGAAGTCGTCGTCGGTGATGAGCCCGTGCTCGACCATCTCGTAGGCCTCCGGCACCACCCCGGCCATGTCGGGGACGTCGAAGTGGCCGATGTCGGAGCTGAAGAGCGTGTTGAGGCGCGCGCCCATCGGGCTCATCTTGCGGTTGAACGCCCACGCGTTGGTTGGATCGTCGGCCTCGCAGCCGAAGTAGAACCGCGGCGCGAACCGGTCGAGGAGATCCTGCTTGCTCCCGATCCCGCAGCGCGAGTAGTCGTCCAGGTCCGCGACGCCGCCGGTGCCGTCGCCATTGTCGTCGAGCCCCTCCCCGCGGCGGACCAGGTCCACCACCGCCTCTCGCCCGTACTTCGTGGCCAGGTCCAGCAGCCGGGCCCGATCGAGGTTGCCCGGCTTCGTGTTCTCGAGCCCTTCCGGGTTGCGCTTCTCCCAGTGGCCGATGAGGTCGGCCAGGAGCATGGAGGCCCAGCCCACCCCGCCCTCGAGGAAGGCGAAGTTCAGGTCCGGGAAGCGCCGGGTGACCCCGCCGAAGAAGAGCGCCTTGCAGAGGGCGTGGCCGGCGGAGGCGAAGTGGCCGATGTGGTTGTAGCAGAAGTTCGACGGCGAGTTCCGCAGGAGGATCGAGCGCGCCCCGTTGTGGAAGCTCGGCGCGATGCGCAGCTCGCGGCACTTCTGCCACACGGGGTCGTAGTCGTGGGGGCTGTCGATGCCGAGCACGTCGTACCACTCGATGAGCTTCGAGGCCTCGGGGTGCTCCTCGGCCAGCGCGGGCACCGGGCGGCGGACGAGGCCGCCCATCATGACGACCCGGAGGCCGAGCTGCTTCGACGCGAACTCGAGCTCCTCGATCGCCTCCTCCGGCGTGTGCACGGGAATGATCGCGGCCGGAATGATCCGGTCGCCGAACTGCCGGAACTGATCGGCGGTGAACACGTTGTAGGCGCGGCAGAGCGCGCGGCGAAGCCGGGCGTCGGGCACGCGGTGGTAGCCGAGGCCGTTGGTGGGATAGATGACGGTGAAGTCGAGGCCCAGATCGTCGAGCCGCTCGTACATGAGGCGCGGCAGCATGGCCGTCGCCCGGTCGAGCGTGTTCCTGGTCGGCAGGAACCAGAACGCCTCCTGCCCGATCCGGCGCCGGCTCCGCTCCGCCACGGACATCCCGAGCGAGGTGGGGATGCGCCGACTGGCGAAGTCCAGCGCCTCGACGGCAGTGTCGCCGCCAATGCGCCGGAACTCCGCGCGCATGTGGGGCAGGTACTCGACCCAGTGCCCGTCGGCGTCGATGATCGGGTGAGACAGGCTGGCGTGGAGCTTCCGGGCCTCGGTCTGAGCGGTCGTGAGCATGGACGACCTCCTGGGAATCTCAGTCTGGCGCGGATCATACTCCCGATCCGCCCCGCTGCGCGGGCGAACACCGGATCAGAGGGATCGGGTCGGTTTGACACGCTCACCCGGATTCTCGCGCGGGCCGGCGCTCACATGACCGGCGTGGACCTCTCCGCCCGCATGATCGGACTGGCCCAGGAAGCTAGCGATTCCTCGCGGCCAGGGCCAGCATCACCCACGACCAGCCGATGAAGATCATGTCGATCCCGACGAGCGTCCCGATCACCCAGACGGCGGGCCCGGGCAACTGCCGCCAGATGAAGACGCCGAGTAACAGCGTCACGACGCCGCTCAGGAGCAGCCAGCCCCGGTGCGGCAGATGAATCACGATGGGGGTGATGATCCGGAAGAGGCCCCCGATCATGAAGAACATGGCCATGAGCAGCGTCACGACGAGGGCCCCGGCGGCCGGATTGGTGTTTTACCAGCAGGAAACCCGCCACCACCGAGAGGGCCCCGTTCACCAC
>DATFUK010000333.1:0-2007 GCA_035260865.1 Candidatus Methylomirabilota bacterium
GTGCTGCTCGTCGGGCCGCCGGGCACCGGCAAGACGCTGCTGGCGCGCGCGGTGGCGGGCGAGGCCGACGTGCCGTTCTTCTTCCTCTCCGGGTCCGAATTCGTCGAGATGTTCGTGGGGGTGGGCGCCTCCCGCGTGCGCGACCTCTTCGAGCAGGCCAAGGAGAAGGCGCCGTGCATCGTGTTCATCGACGAGCTCGACGCCATCGGCAAGACCCGCGCGGGCAACACCGGGTTCCTGTCGGGCCACGACGAGCGCGAGCAGACGCTGAACCAGCTCCTCGCCGAGATGGACGGCTTCGACTCGTCCAAGGGCGTGATCATCATGGCCGCCACCAACCGGCCCGAGGTGCTGGACGCGGCCCTCCTGCGCGCCGGCCGCTTCGACCGCCAGGTGGTGGTGGACAAGCCGGACGTGAAGGGACGCGAGGCGATCCTGGAAGTGCACGCCCGCAACGTGAAGCTGGCCCCGAGCGTGGATCTCCACGTGCTCGCGGCCCGCACCCCGGGCATGGCGGGCGCGGACCTCGCCAACCTGATCAACGAGGCCGCGCTCCTCGCCGCGCGCAAGGGCAAGGAAGCGGTGGACATGGCCGATCTCGAGGAAGCGGTGGACCGGGTGGTCGGCGGTCTCGAGCGCAAGAGCCGCGTGCTCTCCGACAAAGAGCGCGACATCGTCGCGCATCACGAGATCGGCCACGCACTGGTCGCGTCGTCCCTGCCCCAGGCCGACCCGGTGCACAAGGTGACGATCATCCCGCGCGGGGTGGCCGCGCTCGGCGCGACCTATCAGCTCCCGCTGGAGGACCGCTACCTGCTCACCCGCAGCGAGCTGGAGGACCGGATCGCGGTGCTGCTCGGCGGGCGCGTGGCCGAGGAGGTCATCTACGGCGAGGTCTCGACCGGGGCCCACAACGACCTGGAGCGCGCCACCGAGCTGGCCCGTCTGATGGTCATGCAGTACGGCATGTCCGAGCAGCTCGGCCCCATGACCTTCGGGGGCGGCCAGCAGGCCATGTTCCTCCGCGGCTCGGGCCTGCCGCAGGAGCGTGAATACAGCGAGGAGAGCGCGCGTCGCATCGACGGCGAGACGCGCTCCATCATCGACCGCATCTACGATCGCGTGCGCGATCTCCTGACCGCCCGCAAGCGGGTGCTCGTGGAGGCCGCCACCGAGCTCAAACAGAAAGAGACGCTGGAGGGCGACCGGCTCAGGGAGCTGCTGGCCGGGGAGCCCGCGGGGGTGCCACGATGATCTCTCTCAAGCGCAGCACGATGGCGTTCATTGTACTGGTCACCCTGGTGGTCGGCGCGGGCCTCGGCACCTGGGGCGCGGGCGCGGTGGACCAGGTCAAGCCCTCCGCACCGGGCGCGCTCCCCTTCACCAACCTGCCCTCGGGCACGCAGCCGCGCATCATCCCCGCCGTCCTGCCGGTTCCCTCGGGGAGCTTCGCCCAGGTCGCGGAGAGCGTGGGGCCGGCGGTGGTCAACATCAACACGGTGACCCGGGTGAGCGGCCGCACCCCGGTGGAGGAGTTCTTCGGCGACGAGTTCTTCAAGCGCTTCTTCGGGGACGCGCCCGAGCGCCAGCAGGTGCAGCGCAGCCTGGGCTCCGGGGTGATCGTGGATCCCTCCGGCATCGTGCTCACCAACGCCCACGTGGTCGAGCGCGCCACCGAGATCGAGGTGTCCACCGCGGACGGCAAGAAGCACAAGGCCAAGCTCGCGGGGGTGGACAAGAAGACCGACCTCGCGGTGCTCAAGCTCCAGGGCGGCGGGCCCTACCCGGCCGCCAACCTCGGCGACTCCGACGCAGTGCGGGTGGGCGACTGGGTGCTCGCCATCGGCTCGCCGTTCGGGCTGCAGAAGACGGTGACCGCGGGCATCATCAGCGCCAAGGGCCGCTCCATCGGCCAGGGCCCGTTCGACGACTTCCTCCAGACCGACGCGGCGATCAACCCCGGGAACTCCGGCGGCCCGCTCGTGAACATGTCGGGCGAGGTGGTCG
>DATFUK010000334.1:0-3415 GCA_035260865.1 Candidatus Methylomirabilota bacterium
CCCGCGTTCCGGGCGCCCGCGCGGCGGAGATACCGCTCGAACTGGCCGCTGGTGATCAGCTCGGCGAGCGCTTCCTGGTACAGCGGGGCGGAGAAGCGATCCGCCGCCCACTTGGCGGCGAGGAAGGGGCGCACCAGGGCGGGCGGCAGCACGAGATAGCCCACCCGCAGGGCCGGGAACAGGGTCTTCGAGAAGGAGCCCATGTAGATCGCGCGCTCGTCGCGGTCCAGCGACTGGAGCGCCTCCAGCGGGCGGCCCTCGTAGCGGAACTCGCTCACGTAGTCGTCCTCGACGACCCAGGCGCCGACCCGCGACGCCCACCGGAGCAGGGCCAGGCGCCGCTCGAGCGGCATGATGACGCCGCTCGGGAACTGGTGGCAGGGCGTCACGTAGGCCAGCCGCGGGCGCTGCGCGGCGGACGGGAGCCGGGCCGGATCGAGCCCGCCCGCGTCCACCGGCACGCGTAGCAGACGGGCACCCACCGCCTCGAAGGGAATGGTGGCGCCCGGATAGTGCGGCTCCTCCACCACCGCGCCGTCGCCCGGATCGAGCAGCACGCGCGCGATCAGGTCCAGCGCCTGCTGCGTCCCGTTCACCACGACGATGCGCTCGGGGTCGCTCACGACGCCGCGCGCCCGGCCGAGGTACTCGCTGAGCGCCGCGCGCAGCGGGCCGTGGCCGGCGGGCGAGCCGTACCCGAGCGCGTCGGAGGAGGCGCGGCGCGCGTGGGCGGCGAGGAGCCGGCGCCAGATCTCGCGCGGGAACTCGTCCACCGCGGGGCGGCCGTAGCGGAAGTCGTAGCGGAGCGTGGCCCGCGGGCCGGGCGGGCGCGAGGGCGCGAGGTCGAGCCGCGCGGTCAGGCGTCGCGCGTAGGCGGACACCGCCACCGGACGCTCCGCCGTGGGGCGAGCGGGCGCCGGGACCGGCCGCGGCCGGGCCAGGCCCGCCACGGAGGTGGCGCCCCGGTGGCGGCTCACCAGGTAGCCCTCCGCGGCGAGCTGCTCGTAGGCCAGCATCACGGTGTTGCGCGACACGCCGAGGTCCCTCGCCAGCGCGCGCGTGGACGGGACCCTGGTAGCGGGGCCCAGGCCGCCCGCCCGGATCTTGGTCTTGAGCGCCAGGTAGACACGGCGATAGAGCGGTCCGCTCGCTTCCCGCAGGTTCAGCAGCATGAAGTCTCCCTCGGGGTCTGATCTGGCCCCTTCGATTCGTTTGAATCTGGCTCTTTGCCGGTGCCAGACTCGGGCCTAGGATAGCCTCGCTCGAACGACAACGGAAGGAGGAACTGACGATGGCGAGCAGAGCGGACGATCTCAAGACGCTCGAAGCCTTGAACCGAGGATATCTCCTCGCCGCGGAGAAGTCCGACGTGGCCTGGTACGACGAGCACCTGGCCGAGGACTACCGCGCGACCAACCCCGACGGGTCCTTCGTGGACAAGGCGGGCTTCCTGGCCCGCATCGGGCGGCCCCACACCATCACGAACCTCCGTGCCCCCGAGGTCTCCATCCAGCGCGTGGGCGACGTCGCCCTGATCCACGCGAGCTTCGAGGACACGCGGCCGGACGGCAGCCACGGCCGGGGACGCTACACCGACATCTGGCAGGAGCGGAACGGGCGCTGGCTCTGCGTCTCCGCCCACTTCGCGAGGTGCTGACCATGGCCGACGACCAGGCGACGCTCGAGGCGCTCAACCGCGAGTACATCCGATCGGTCAGCGAGGCCGACGTGCGATGGTTCGACGCGAACCTCTCCGGGGACTTCGTCAACAGCAATCCGGATTGTTCGCTCCTGGACCGGGCGGGCTTCCTCGCCCAGATCGGGCGCGGGTCGACCGTGAAGAACCTCGGCATCGAGGACGTCCTCATCCGGGTGCTGGGCGACGTGGCCCTGATCCACGCCCGCACCACGTATACCAAGGTGGACGGTCAGCCGGGCGCCGGTCGCTACACCGACGTGTGGGCCCGACGCGGGGCGGGCTGGGTGTGCGTGGCCGCCAACGTCACGCGCTTGTAAGGCGCGAGCCCGGGCGCCCGGCGGCGGCTAGAGGCTACGCCGGGGACTACAGCTTCGGCTGGCCGATCGGCTACGCGTGGAGGAGCTCGACCGCTTCCTCGTAGATCTCCATGTTCTTGCCGTAGGAGATGGCCGACGCCTGGGCCGCGCTCACGAGATGCCGCCAGCGCCACGGAAGGCGGGTCGCGTGGAACTCCTCGAACGTGGCCTGATGATGCTTGAACGCGTGCATCTCGGTGAAGTTGTCGTGGACGACGATCGTGGCCAGCCGGCCGATGAGCGCGTCCGCGTCGTACCCGAGCTCCGCATACTGTTGCGCCAGGTTCACGGTGTTCTTCACCTCGGGTACCGCGCGCATCTGCCCCAGGTTGGTGACCTTCGACCAGTCGGTCGGCGGCTGGGTGTAGATGCTCTCCTCGAGCGCGTCCAGCAAGGCGGCCTGGGAGCGATGGGGCAGCGCGGCGACGGCCTCCGGATCCGGCTGCGGCGGGGGCTCCATGCGATTCTGCGTCGACCGCACCTCGGGGCCGGTGTGCCAGGTCAGCAGCGCCAGCAGCTTGTTGCGCAGGCTCACCCCTGGGAGCTTCAGGAGATACCGGCGCAGGTTCACGCCGGTGTGCAGGTGCACGTCCATCGGATTCCCGGTGAGCGATCGCATGAACAGGCCGGCGGCCCCGATCGACAAGGCTTCGCCGGTGCCCTGGAGCGACAGACCGTCCGCGAGTGCCTTCGCGAGCATCCGGGGGATCTCCGCATAGGCATCGCACTGGGTGATCGCCTCGCCCAGCAGACCGATCGCCGGTGTTTCATCCGGGCTCGTGTGGAACCCCAGCGGGCGCGTCAGGAGCTCGTACTCCTCGAGCAGCGGCTCGATGTCCCGCAACGGGGGCGGCGTGGGGAACCGGCTGACGTACCGGACGGCGGGACGCATCAGGAACGGCGTGTACTCGCGTCCCAGCCAGTCGAGGGCGCGCCACGTGAACATGGGGAAGATGAAGTAGTGATCGTCGAGCACGTTCTTCGGGATCGCCACGGTCAGCAGCAGGTCCAGCGCCTCGGCCTGCGGGATATTGTCCCAGAGCCAGAGGAAGGCGTGATCCGCCGCGTTGTACAGGCCGCGATCGACGGCGGCGAAAAACGCTTTCTTGGTGCCTTCGACCCCGCCCGAGTCCACCGGCCTGGCATCCGCCAGGATGTACGGGCCCATGCCGGGGTGATTGATGTGCTTGTTCGACAGCGCGACGTGCTGAAGGACCGGCAGGAACCGCTGCTCGCCCGACACGCGCTCCACGGTGTGGTGGAGTGCGTGCAGCCCCACGAGCGGATGCAGGGGCCCGCCGTGGTGGCCGGGCGGCAAGTCCGAGGACCGAGTGACCGCGAGCGCCGACGCGGTCAGGAG
>DATFUK010000335.1:0-3024 GCA_035260865.1 Candidatus Methylomirabilota bacterium
TCGCTCGCCCTCGATCGGTACGAGGCCTCGCAGAAACTGTCCAAGATCACGCTCGTCAAGGACGTGAGCGGCGTGCAGGTGCCGGGCACCCCGTACGCCACCCCGACCGCGGAGCTCGAGAAGCTGGCCGGCTACGGCCACGACATCAACGCCAACCGGACCGAGGCCAAGCGGCTCCTGCGTGAGGCCGGGGTCCCCGACGGCTTCTCGTTCACCTTCAAGAACCGCGGGATCCCGCATCCCTACGAGCCGATCGGCATCTGGCTCGTGGACCAGTGGCGGCAGATCGGGCTCAACGTGAAGATCGAGACCATCGAGGCCTCCGCGTACCACAACATGCTCAAGCGCGGCGACTTCGAGGTCGCCATGGACTTCCAGTGCGGCTTCATCGTGGAGCCGGACCTGGACCTGGCGCGCTTCATCAGCGCGTCGGACGCCAACTACGGCAAGCACAAGGACAAGCTGATCGACGAGCTGTACCAGAAGCAGGCCCGGGCCGTCGACCCGGAGGAGCGCAAGAAGCTGGTGCGCCAGCTGGAGAAGCGCCTGCTCGACGAGGAGGCGCACGTGATCTGGACGCTCCAGTGGCACCGGATCATCCCCCACAACGCCAGGGTCAAGGGCTGGACGATCACCCCCAGCCACTACCTCAACAACCAGCTCGACACCGTCTGGCTGTCGGAGTAAGCGAGGCCGAGGCGGGCCCGGGCCGGTTCACCGGCTCGGGCCCGCACCCAGCTCATGTGGAAGTACCTGCTCAAGCGATTCCTCCTCATGTTCCCCACCCTCATCGGGGTGGCGGTGGTCACCTTCTTCCTCATCCGGGTGATCCCGGGTGACGTGGTCGAGCTCCGGCTCGCCGGAGATCGGGGGGCCGCCTCCGACGCCGCGATCAAGATGGAGCGCGAGCGGTTCGGGCTCGACCAGCCGCTCTGGAAGCAGTTCGGGACGTGGATCGTGGGGGTGGCCCGGCTCGACTTCGGCACCTCGATGTGGACGGGCTCGCCGATCTGGGACGAGATCAAGCTCCGCTTCGCGCTCTCGCTGCAGGTGGCGGTCATGGCCACCATCGTGGCGGTGGTCCTCGCGGTGCCGTTGGGTGTCCTCGCCGCGCTCCGGCAGGACACCTGGGTGGACTACGCGGTCCGCATCTTCTCCATCGCGGGTCTCGCGGTGCCGTCGTTCTGGCTCGGCATCGTGTTCATCCTCACGTTCCTGATCGTGTTCAAGTGGCTGCCGCCCATGGTCTACACCCCGTTCTGGGTGAACCCATGGCAGAACATGCTGCAGCTCGTCTGGCCCGCGCTCGCGGTGGGCTACCGCTACTCGGCGGTGGCCACCCGCATGACCCGCTCCGCGATGCTCGAGGTGCTCCGCGAGGACTACGTGCGGACCGCGCGGGCGAAGGGCCTCGTGCAGCGGCTGATCCTGGTCCGCCACGCCCTCAAGAACGCGATGCTGCCGGTGCTGACCGTGATCGCGCTCGAGTTCGCCTTCCTGATCGGCGGGCTCGTGGTCACCGAGCAGGTCTTCAACCTGAACGGGATCGGGCTGCTCTTCGTGCAGGCGGTGGCCCACCGCGACTACACGCTGATCCAGGCCCTCGTGATGCTGGTGGCGGGCATCTTCATCTTCGTGAACTTCGCCATGGACGTCATGTACGCGTGGATCGACCCGCGCATCCGGTTCCGCTGAGAGAAATGCGAAGCCACCCTATAGAGGGCGTCGCTTGCGATGCCCGTAGGATCAAATAAAGCGCGATGGCAATCTCCTCGCCGATAGATCAGACGCCCGCCCAAGAAACCGCAGAGCTGGGCCGCCGCGCCCGCTGGCTGGCCGCGGTGCGCGACTTCGCCCGCCACCGGACCCTGGGCGCGGTGGGCGCGGTGGTGGTGCTGGTGATGCTGGTGCTCGCGGTGTTCGCGGGAGGACTCGCCCCCTACGACCCGGTCGCGGTGGACTTCGGGGCCATGCTCGCCGCGCCGAACGCGACGCACTGGCTCGGCACCGACGCGTTCGGCCGCGACGTGCTCTCGCGCCTGATCTATGGCTCGCGCACCGCGCTGCTGGTCGGCTTCGGCGCCGCGCTCATGGGCGCCACTCTCGGGGCCATCCTGGGCGTGGGCAGCGCGTACTTCGGCGGGGTGGTGGACCTCTACCTGCAGCGGCTCATGGACATCTTCCTCTCGTTCCCGCTGATCATCCTGGCGCTGGCCCTGGTGGCGATCCTCGGCAACTCGATCCCGAACGTGATCATGGCCATCACCATTCCCATGGTCCCGCGCGCCGCCCTCGTCATCCGGTCCTCCGCGCTGACGATCCGCGAGATGCCCTACGTGGACGCGGCGCGGGCCGCCGGCTTCGGCCACGTCCGGATCATCCTGCGCCACATGCTGCCGAACGTGGTCGCGTCCTACCTGATCATGCTGACCGCGTTCCTGAGCCAGGCCATCCTGGCCGAGGCCTCGCTGTCGTTCCTGGGACTGGGCGTGCAGGAGCCGACGCCCGCGTGGGGGCTGATGCTGCGGGGGGCCGCGGTGGACTTCGCGGAGGCGGCGCCCTGGATGGCGCTGTTCCCGGGCCTGTCCATCAGCCTGGCCGTGTTCGCCTTCAACCTGTTCGGCGATTCCCTTCGCGACGCTCTCGATCCCAAGCTCCGAACCCTCTAGCTCCGAGGTCAAACGGCTTGACACTTGTCACGCAAGTTGGTAGAAATGTGTGGGTTTCCAGGCAGGTATCCAGGGTCACCGGTTAACAGGAGGCCGGAATGGCGTATATCATCGCGGAGCCGTGCGTCAACGTGAAGGACAAGGCCTGCGTCGAGGTCTGCCCGGTGGATTGCATCTACGAGGGCGAGACCATGCTCTACATCCACCCGGATGAGTGCATCGACTGCGGAGCCTGTGAGCCCGTCTGCCCGGTGAAGGCGATCTTCGCGGAAGACGAGACGCCGGCCAACTGGAAGAACTACATCGAGATGAACAAGCAGTTCTTCAAGGACAACCCGGGCGTCAAGCCGGCGAC
>DATFUK010000336.1:0-34646 GCA_035260865.1 Candidatus Methylomirabilota bacterium
TCGGCAGTCGCGGCTACGCGCGGGACAAGCAGGTGGACCCGCCGCCCCCCGGCTCCTACCGCGGGATCGAGAGCGACGAGGAGTTCAACGCGGTGGTCCAGGCCGCCGCCACCGGCCAGGGGCGGCGGCAGGGCTTCGAGCAGCAGCTCGCACAGCTCGACGACCTGAAGGCGCGCGGGCGGATCACCGAGGACGAGTACGCCACGATGCGCAAGCGGCTGGTCGACGCGGTGACACCCGGTGCGCTCACCCCCGCCCGGCCGTCGCGGCGACACCGCCGCGCACCCTGGCCGGCCGCTGGTACGGGGGGAATCGCTCGGTGCTCGACATTCGCGGCGCCGGGCGAGAGCTTCAATGGGAGTGGGAGCAGGTGACCGATCGCGCGACCACACGGGCGTCGGGCACCGGGTCGGCCAGCGGGGAGAAGGTCTCGCTCGTCGGTCGCTCCACCGGCGTCGGGTTCGGCAACTCGCTGCAGTCGTTCTCCCTGACCTGGGACGGCCCCGTGCTGCGCGGCACCTCCACCGGCTCCAACAACCTGCCCCGTGAGGTGCAGTTCAGGCGCGACCGTCGCTGAGCCGATCGATCTGGTAGAGTGACCCCGTGCAGAACGGGCTGCTTCCGCGCTTCTTCGAGAGCGTGACCCGGCAGGCCTTCGGTGATCTGGCGATCGACGACGCGCCCGCCCTGCGCTACCTCACCGAGCTCCTGACCCGCTTCGTCCGCACCGAGGCCCTGCGCACGCTCCGCGAGCTGCCCGGCCGCCGCCTCGACACCGTAGCCGACTCGCTGCTCGCGATCCAGCACGTATGGGACTGGCAGGCGCCCGGCTTCAACCCGGGCACCGAGCGAGTCCTCCGTCGCCAGATCGGCGACTACACGCTGTTCATGACCGGGATCTTCCGCGACTACGTGGACGGGCTCGCGGTCACCGGCTACTACGAGCACGAGGGGCGCCGCGCCTACCGCTTCGTGGCCGAGGTGGCCCGCGGGGGCGCCGAGCCGGACGCGCCGCTCTATCGTCGCCTCGCCGATCGGTTCGAGATGTACGCGGGCGCGCTCACCTACGCGCGCAAGGTCTACTTCCGGGCGAACGCGGTGCCCGCGGAGGCCTGGCCCGCGGATCCCTTCTTCCGCGCGCTGCTCGCCGAATGACCGCGCCCGCGGCGCGCGATGAGACGGCGGCCTGCCTGGCCGCCCTCGAGGCCGCGCTCGCCGGCGGAGAGCCGCCCGCGCTGGCCCGCGTGAGCCCGGCCGCGCTCGACGACGCGCTGCGCGCACTGGCGAAGCGGCACGGCGCCGCCTCCCTACCCTTCCTCGAGCATCTCGCGGACGCGGCGTCCGACAAGGACCACCGCCGCGCGGTGCGCCGCGCGCTCTACCGGCTCGAGCAGTCGGGGCTCCGCCCGACGCGGGCCGCGGCGGCGGCGCCCGCGCGCCCGGTGGTGACGCGCGCGGCCGAGCATCCGGTGCGCGCGTGGCTCTCCGGCATCGACGGCAGCGGCTCCCGGGCCGCGTGGATCCTCTTCGAGGGCGGCTTCGGCGGCGGCCTGCGGCTCTGCTCCCTGATCCTGAACGACGAGGCGGGAATCATGGACGCGGCGGGCGGCCCCATCGCGCGCAAGCGGCTCGAGGCGGAGCTGCGCGGGCTGCGCGAGAGCCAGAAGCTGCCGTGGGTGGAGGTGGACGGCCGCCGCGCCTGCGCCCTCGTGGCCGACGCCCTCGCGCTGCACGAGCGCCTCGGCACGGTGCCGCCCCCCGAGTTCGCGCGCTGGCGGCGGCTATTCGCCGCCGCCGCGCATGCGCCTGGTGAGGTGAAGCCGAAGGCGAGCCGAACGGATACAAGAGAGAAGTATACGGTCGACATGCCCACGCCGGTCGACGCGACCAATAATCTCCTCGAAGCCTCCGCCGCGCTCCTCGACCTCCCCGAGCTCATGGGCTGGTTCATCGACCCCGCCCGTGTCCAGCACGAGGCGCTCGCGATGCTCCAGGTGCGCGAGAGCCGGCTGGTGGTCTCCGACCAGATCAAGGCGGAGCGCGAGGCCTCCATCGTGGACGGCGTGGTCGAGGCCCAGTTCCCCGACGCGGCGCGCCGGCGCTGGGCGGCGCGGCTGCGCGAGATGGCGGAGATCTTCCGCATGACCGGACACCTCGAGCCGGCCGCGATGGCCGAGCAGACCGCGGCCGCGCTTGCGGACGCCGCGCGGCCGGCGACCGCGATCCCGTTCGCGCGGGCCCTCGCCGCGCGCGGCATCGAGATGGCCTCCGAGGTCGCGCTGGGCCGCACGCGCCTCGCGGACGTCAGCCGGGCGCCCGCGCGGCGCGCGCGCTCGTGATCCCCGGGCTGCGGGTCGGCCACGTCACGGACGCGGTCGGGCTCACCGGCTGCACGGTGATCCTGAGCGACGCGCCCGCGGTGGGCGGTGTGGAGATCCGCGGCTGGGCCGCGGGCGTGCACGGCCTCGACTTTCTCGACCCGCGCCACCTCGTGCCCACGCTCGACGGCGTCGTCCTGGCCGGCGGCAGCGCCTTCGGCCTCGAAGCGATCTGGGGCGTGATGCGCTATCTCGAGGAGCGCGGCGTCGGCTTCCCCACGAGCCAGACCGTGGTGCCGCACGTGGCCGGCGCCATCCTCTACGACCTCGGGCTCGGCGATCCCACCGCGCGTCCCGATCGCGCGATGGGCCACCGCGCGGCCGCCGCCGCGCGCCCGGGGCCGGTCGCCGAGGGCAATGTCGGCGCGGGCACCGGGGCCAGTGTCGGTAAGCTCCACGGCATCGCGCGCGCGACCAAGGGCGGGCTCGGCTGCGCGGTCCTCGAGCGCGGCGGCGTGCACCTGGGCGCGCTGATGGCGGTCAACGCGGTGGGCGACGTGCGCGATCCCGACACGGGGCGGCTCATCGCGGGGGCGCGCGACGCCACGGACGGCCGCCGGCTGATCGACACCGGCGCCGCGCTCGCCGCGGGCGCCCGCCCACCCGCGTTCCGCCCGACCAACACCACCATCGGGCTCGTGGCGACGACCGCGTTGCTCGACAAGGGGGCGGCGGCCCGGCTCGCGCGGCTGGCGATGGACGGCTTCACGCGCGCGCTCTCGCCACCGCACCTGAACTCCGACGGCGACACGCTCTTCTGCCTCTCGGTGGGCACCGAGCAGGCCGACGTCGACCCCCTCGGCCGCGATGCCGCCGATCTGGTGGCCCGCGCGATCGCGCGCGCCGTGCGCGCCGCCACCGCGTCCGGCGGCCTCCCCGCCGCCCGCGACCTCGAGTAACGCCCGTTCTCCCTCTCCCCTCAGGGGAGAGGCCAGGGTGAGGGGGCTGTCGGCTACGCCTCGAAGGTAAAGCTCGACCCCACCGACGTCACCACCGTCTCCGACGGCAGGCGCTGGAGCAGGGTGGCCATGGACTCGAGCCCGGTGCAGTGCTGCGGCACCACCCAGTCCACCTCGAGCGAGCGGAAGGCGTCCACCACCCGCGTGACCCGCTCCTCCTTGAGGCCGCTCAGGTGGAAGCCGCCGATCACCGCGTGCACCTTGGAGACGCCCGCGATGCGGGTGGCGTTGCGGCAGATCCCGACGATGCCGCGGTGCGAGCACGACGTCACCACCACGAGGCCGCGCCCCTTCAGGTTGACGATCAGGGTCTGCTCGCCCAGGAAGTCGTCCGGCACGATCGCCCCGTCGCGCTCGACCCGGAGATTCGCCGGGATGGGCTCGAAGGGCTCCGCCTCGTGCATCTCCCCGCTCAGCAGCACGCCGTCGGCGAGCAGGGTCGGCGTCCGCACCGTCTCCACCCGGACATCGTAGCGCTCGATCTCCTCGCGGTAGAGCCGCCCCATGCTGACGCGGTCGGCCCCGCGCTGGTTCCAGCGCGGGAGGAAATGATCCGCCCCGCCGTGGAACGCGAGCGGCTTCTTCATGGCCGGGCGATAGGTCCGCAGGAAGCCGAGCAGCCCTCCGAAGTGGTCCCAGTGCCCGTGGCTCAGCGCGAGGGCGTCGATGGTCCCCGGATCGAGGCCGAGCACCCGGAAGTTGTGGGTGATCGCGGCCTCGGAGGGGCCGAAGTCGAAGGCGATCCGCACCGTCTCGCCGCCCCGCGTGATCTCGACGAAGTGGGCGAGGCCGTGCTCGGCCCGCAGGTCCACCATCTGGCGGGCCACGAAGGCGCTGTACCGGCGCGCGACCTTCTCGTCCTGACGGAGCGCGTCGATGTAGTTGTCCACCACCGTGGTGACGCGGACGCGATCGACCGGGGTGAGCGGAGCCATCAGTCCACCCGGGTCTCGTCGCGGTACATCACCTTGTGGCGGGTCGTCTTGACCCAGTCGTCGATCTCCGCGTCGGTCATGAGGTTGGCCGGATCGAAGCGGTCCCAGCTCGCGATCTGGTCGAGCCGCTTCTTCCAGCGCTTGTAGGACGGCTTGAGCGGCGGGCCGAAGCACATGACGTCGATGATGCTGAGCTCGTCGGGCACGTCGAGCAGCGGCTTCACCTGCTTCTGGATGTCGTCCTGCCCGATGGCGGTGATCCACCAGACCGCGTAACCGAGCGCGGCGGCGGCCAGGTGGGCGGACATGGTGGCGGCGGCCACCGACTGGAGCAGGATGCGCTCGGCGTTCTGGTGGTAGAGGCGGTCGACGTCCGAGCCGTCGTTGAGCACCGGGAAGGCGCGGACGAAGCGGAAGTCGGCCGCGATCACGATGAGACCCGGCGCGGTCTTCACCCCGTGGTAGTTGGGGGTCGGAAAGCCCATGCGCAGCTTCGCGCGGTGCTGCTGCTCGTCCACGAAGCACTGGCCGATCGCCGCCTTCGCGGCCGCGTCGGTGACCACGACGAAGTGCCAGGGCTGCGCATTGGCTCCCGACGGAGCGTGCCGTGCCGCCTCCAGGATCATCTCGAGGTGCGCCCGGGGAATCTCGGCGGGGGCGAAGGCGCGGTTGGTCATGCGGGAGCGGATCACGTCCATCAGCGACTCGTAGCGGGAGCTCATGCGGCCCTCCGACCGGGCGGGATCAGGCGCCGGCTTGTTCTTGCCAGAGCCCCAAGGCGCGCAGGGCAGGCTCGTCGTTGAGATGGAAGAGACAGGCGGGCGCCTGGCTCGATCGGTTGCGGTGCGTGGTCCAGTGCCACGGCGGCACCACGAACACGTCGCCGGCCTGCCAGTCGAGCGTCCGATCGCCGATCTGGCTCTCGCCCTGTCCCTCGACCACGTGGACCACCTCGCTGCCGGTGCGGCGCTCGCGCTCGGTCTCCTCGCCGGGTCGCAGCCACCGCGCCTCGGAGCCGATGGTCTTCAGCGGATACTCGCCGGTGCGCGGGTTCACGTGACGCAGCACCACCGGGGCGCGCCGCGGCGCGGTGGCGGCCATGGCCGCGAGCGCGGCGCGCGCGGTGCGCCACGGCCAGCGCACCTGCGGGTAGCCGGTCTCCTCGTAGCGCGAGCGGCGAGGTACGAGACCGGCCGCGGTGAATTCGTCCTGGGAGGAGTCGGTCTCGGTGGTCGGGCTGGACGCGGGCTTCATGGCCGAGGCCCAGTTGGCCTCGACGCCGCGGACGAGTGGAATGTCGAGGCCGTCCAGCCAGATCACCGGCTCGCGGCCCTCGTGCCCGTGGTCGTGCCCGCGCATCGGCGGCGTGATGATGAAATCGCCGGGTTCCATCGCGCACCGGACGCCGTCCACCGTGGTGTAGGCGCCCGTGCCCTCGACGATCAGCCGCAGCGCCGCCGCGGTATGGTGATGGCTCGGCGCCGCCTCCCCGGGCAGGATGATCTGCAGCCCCGCGTAGAGCGTGGCGGTCGCCGAGAAGTTGCCGGGCAGGCCGGGATTGCACAGCACCAGGACCCGCCGCTCCGCCTGCTCGATCGGCACCAGGCGCGCCGCCTCGAGCAGGGGCGCGCGCAGCTCGCTCCATCGCCACCGGTGCGGCACCACGCGCGTCTGCCGCTCCGGCGGCAGGAGCGCGTGGAGCGCGGTCCAGAGCGGCGCCAGCGAGAGCGCCTCGAGCCGGTCGGAGTACGCGGCGGGGAGCTGAGCGTCGCGGGTCGAGAGGCTCATGACGTCAGCAATGCTTGCAGGGCGGGAACTCCCGCGAGTAGACCGGCTGCTCGAGGAATCGCTGGGGATCGTAGGTCCAGAACTGGCTGACCGCCGGATAGGTGTGGATCACCGTGTTCTGGAGCGCCCCGCCGACCTTCTCGACCTTGCGGATGTAGATGTTCTGGGTCGGGTTGCCGTAGGCGTCGATCTTGACCGGCCCGCGCGGCGCGTCGGTGATCTCGACCCGACGCAGGGCCGCCATCAACGCGGCCCGGTCCTCGACCCGCCCGTTCACCGCCTTCACCGCCTCCTCGATCACCCGGGCCCCGGTGTAGCAGTTCTCCGAGTAGAACGACGGCGAGCGCGCGTACGCCTTCTCGTACGCGGCGCGGAACTTCCGGTTGGCCGTCGTGTCGAGCGCAGCCGAGTAGTGGTGCGCGCTGGTCACCCCGATGGCCTCGTCGCCGAGCTGGGCGAGCACGTGCTCGTCGGTATGGGTCCCGCCCGCGATCAGCGGGACCCGGCCCTTGAGGCTGCTCTCCGCGTACTGCTTGGTGAACAGCACGCTCCAGCGCCCGAGGGCCAGCACGAAGACCGCGTCGGCGTCCCGCTTCACCTGGGCCAGGTACGGCGCGTAGTCCTGGATGTTGAGCGGCACCCAGATCTTCTGGATGACCTGGCCGCCGTTGTCCTCGAAGGCCTTGTGGAAGCCGCCGACCGTCTCCCACCCGAAGGCGTAGTCCAGGCTGATCGTGACGACCTTCTTGTACTTGAGCACCTTCGCCGCGTACTCCCCGAACGGATGCATGTTGCCACCGGCCGAGAAGCCGGTGCGCACGAGCCACGCCGGCCGCTTGCGCTGGGTCAGGTCGTCGGCCGAGTTGATGGGGTAGATGGTGGGGATCCCGGCCGCCTCGATCGGCGGGACCAGCGCGTAGGCCACGTTGGAGAGGATGACCCCGGCGAGCAGGTTGACCCGGTCGCTGTCGATGAGCTTCCGCAGCTTGGTCACCGCGGTGGCGGGCTGGCCCTCGGTGTCCTCGAGGATGACCTCGAGCTTGCGCCCCGCGATCTGCATCCCGTGCTCCTGCCAGTACAGCTCGCAGCCGCTGTACATGTCCTTCCCGGCCTGGGCGATGGCGCCCGAGATCGGCGACAGGAATCCGATCTTGATCGGGCCCTGCGCCTCGGCGGGCCCGGTGGCCATCGCCCCGACCAGCCCGACCACCACCGCGAGCAGCGTTCCGATCGTGCGCATGCGCCGGCTCCTCCGCTCCAATATGGGCCCGAGTCCGGGACAGTCTACCGCTTTGGCCCCGGGTGGGGTATATGACCGGGGTGCGCGTCGAGCTCGTGCTGACCGCGGTGGTAGGCCTCGGCGCCCTGTCCATCGACATGTTCCTGCCGTCGCTGCCCACCATCGCCGCCGTGTTCGGCGCCGAGGCCGCGATCGCCCAGCTCACCGTGACGCTGTTCCTGATGGCCTTCGCGGCCGCCCAGCTCGTCTACGGGCCGCTCTCCGACCGCTTCGGCCGCCGCTGGGTGCTGATCGGCGGCCTCGGCCTCTACGCGGTGGCCGGGCTCGGCTGCGCGCTCGCCCCCACCATCGGCGTGCTGATCGGGGCCCGCGTGCTCCAGGCCCTGGGCGGGGGCAGCGGGCCGGTGGTGGCGCGCGCGGTGATCCGGGATCTCTACGATCGCGAGCGCGCCGCGCGCGTCTTCTCCTACATGGGGATGGCCCAGTCCCTCAACCCGATGCTGGCGCCGATCCTGGGCGGCTACGTGCACGAGGCCTTCGGCTGGCGCGCGATCTTCTTCGTCCTGGCGGGCGCGGGCGCGCTGTTCGTGGCGCTGATGATCGCCGGGGTGCCCGAGACCAATACCCGGCGGGATCCCCACGCGCTCCGGCCCGGGCAGATGGGCCGCAACGTGGCGGAGCTGCTCACCGACCGGAGCTACGTGGCCTACGTGCTGGTGAACGCGCTGATGTTCGGCGGCCAGTTCGCCTTCATCTCGGGCTCGTCCTTCGTCCTGATCGGCGTCCTCGGCGTCTCGCCGAGCGGATTCGGGCTCTGCTTTGGATCGGTCGCGGTCGGGATCATGACCGGCACCTTCCTCTCGGGCCGGTTCGGCGCGCGCCTCGGGCTCGACCGCGCCATCCTCTCGGGCACCATGCTCGGTGCCGCGGCGGGGCTGATCCTGGCCGGGCTGGCCTGGAGCGGCGTCCTGACGGTGGCGGCGGTGATCGTGCCGATGTTCGTGTTCGCGGTCGGGCTCGGCCTCACCCTGCCCAACGGCATGGCCGGCGCGGTCGGCCCGTTCCCGCGCATGGCCGGCCTCGCGGCCGCGGTGGCCGGCTTCCTCCAGATGACCGGCTCGGCGCTCTACAGCGTGGCGGTGGGGCGCTTCTGGGATGGCACCGCGCGGCCGATGACGACCGCGATCGCGGTGGCCGGGATCACCGCCCTCCTCTGCTTCTGGCGCCTCCGGTGGAGGCGCCGGCACGACGTGCTAGCATGAGCGCCATGGCGCGCCGGGCGAAGATCATCCGCTTCCCGACGCCTCCCCCGAAGCCGCCCGCGCCCGGTCGCGACGCCGCCGAGCTGGTGGAGGCGCGGCGCTGCCGCGATCAGACCGAGGCCCTGGTGGTCCGCGGGCTGCTCGAGAGCGAGGGCATCGCGGTGGTGCCACGCAGCCGCATCGCCCCGTCGGTCTATCCCTTCAGCGTGGGGCACCAGGCCGAGGTGGTGCTGCTGGTCGCCGCCGCCGACCTGCCGCGGGCCCTGGCCGTGCTCGCGCGGGAGCGCTAGCCGCTACTTGTAGAACTTCTCCGGGTCGGGGTCCTGCTTGCTGTTGAAGGCCCGCCCCATCTCCTTGGCCTCCTCGGTGTGGTAGTAGTTGGCGACCAGGTGATCGATGGACACGCGCGAGAGGCCGGCGACCCCGTTGTGCCGCGCGTGGAAGGCGGCCTTCAGCGCGCCCAGCGCCTGCGGCCCCCGCTTCTTCAGCTCCTCGCACATGGCCTCGGTGCGCGCGCGCAGCTCCGCGTGAGGCGCCACGTCGTTGACGAGCCCCATCGCCTGCGCCTCCTTCGCAGAGTACTTGCGATTGAGGTACCAGATCTCCTTGGCCCGCTTGCGCCCCACCGAGTCCTCGAGGTACCAGGTGCCGAAGCCCGCGTCGTAGGAGCCCATCGCGGGTCCGACCTGTCGGAACGTGGCCTGCTCGCTCGCCACCGTGAGATCGCACATGTTGGCGAGCACGTTGCCGCCGCCCACCGAGAAGCCGTTGACCATCGCGATGACCGGCACCGGCATCATGTCGATGAGGGTGTAGAGATCCACCACCGGCGGCACGTTGTGATAGTGGAGCAGCCCGTCGTTGGGCTCCTTCTCGCCCCCGATGCAGAAGAAGCGGTCGCCCGCGCCGGTGATCACCACCACCCGCACGCCCGCGTCGTTGCGCGCCTCGTTGAGGGCCTGCGTCATCTCGAGGACGGTCTTGCGCCGGAAGGTGTTGCCCTTGTCGGGCCGGTTGATCGTGATCCACGCGATCTGATTCTTGACCTCGGAGAGGATGTCCGTGTACGCCATGATGCGACTCCTTCGTCTAGGGGAGCGGACGGGTCGGAATGCGGAAGAGCCGGTGCGCGTTCTCGGTGACGGTCGCCCCGAGCGCCTCGGGGGTGACCCCGCGGAGTCCGGCCACGTGCGCGGCGGTGATGGCCACCCACGCGGGCTCGTTGCGCTGCCCGCGATGGGGATGCGGCGGCAGATAGGGGCAGTCGGTCTCCAGCACAAGGCGGTCGGCCGGCACGAAGCGGGCGACGTCGGGGAGGGCCCGCGCGTTCTTGTAGGTCACCGGCCCCGCGAGGGAGATCATCAGGTCCAGGTCGAGGCAGCGCTTGGCCACCTCCACGTCGGCCGAGAAGCAGTGCATCACGCCGCCGACCTCGCCGACGCGCTCCTCCGAGAGGATCGCGAGGGCTTCCGGGTGCGCGTCGCGACAGTGGATGACCACGGGCTTGCCGACCCGCCGCGCCATGTCGAGCTGGCGGCGCAGCGCGGTCTCCTGCGCGGCGCGGGGTGAGAGGGCGCGGAAGAAGTCGAGGCCCATCTCGCCCAGCGCCACCACCCGGGCCGACCCGCGGGCCAGGCGCTCCATCGCCTCGAAGTCGGCCTCGGTGACCTCGCCCGCGTCATGCGGATGGATGCCCACCGTGGCCCAGACGTCGGGCAGGCGCTCGGCCAGCGACACCGCCGCCGGATTGGTCTCGCGGTCGGTGCCGATCGTCACCATCCCGGTCACCCCGGCGGCCTTCGCGCGCTCCAGCACCGCGTCGAGATCCGCCAGCAGCTCCGGGAAGTGCAGGTGCGCGTGCGTGTCGAAGAGGCGCATCGGTCGGTCCCGCGCAATGATATCAGGGCGTGACGGTGAAGCGCAGGCGGCCGATGAGCTGGCCGCTCGCGGTCACCACATCCACCCGATACTGGCCCGCGATGGGCGCCTTGAGATCGGTGAAGCGCGAGAAGGTGCGGAAGCCCTCGCGCCGGCCCCCCATCACCGGGGTCGGCAGGATCACGCGGGCGAGCGGCCGGCGATCGCGCCACCAGACGTGCATGATGGGCTGCCGCACGCCGGCCGGCGCGTAGACCGCGGTGTAGGCGGCCAGCTCTCCCCACTCGAGCACGGTCGCGGTGGACACCACGCCGCCCTGCACCGGCTCCACCGGCTCCAGCTGGGCGACGCCGCGCGCGGCCACCGCGCGGGCCAGCACGAGGGGCGCGGGCGGCACGAGCCCGCGCGCGAACCAGACGAGGACCAGGGCGAGCGCGGCGGCGGCGAGGGCCACCCCGTGGGCCCGCAGCCAACCGGTGAACCCTTCCCGCCGGAAGGCGGGAGCGAGCGCGAGCGCGGCCATCACCGCGCTGGCCTCGAGCGAGAGGATGGGCTGCACCCCGACCAGCGGCAGCGCGACGTTGAGCGCGGCGAAGATGGAGAACGCGAGCAGCGCGTGGTTGAGCCAGGGGCGCGGGTGCACCACTCGCCGATAGATCGGGTCGACCGCGGTGACGAGCGCGCCGGCCGCGACGAGCGCGGGGAATACCACGTTCCGCGAGTCCAGCGTGGCCGCCGCGTAGTAGGCCGGAAGCACGAAGAGCAGCAGGTTGTGATAGAGCGTCTGGATCGTGTAGTCCGCGGCGGTGAGCACGAGATCCCGGCCGCGCTCGGTGAGCGGCGCGCGCAGCTCGGTGATGAGCACGAAGAGCAACCACAGGAGCAGCAGGTAGCCGACGATCCAGCCCACGTGCGGCAGCCCGCGGCGGAAGACGAGCAGGGCGGCCAGCCCCATCGAGAGCGACACGATCGAGATCGGCCAGCCGCCGAGCCAGCCGACCAGGGGCAGGCGCGGGGCCGGCGCGGCGCCCTGGTCCGTCACGTCCGGACGGGCTCGGCGGGCACCGGGATCCCCTGCCGCCGCCAGTAGAAGAGGAAGAGCGCGATCGTGAAGAGGGACTGCGCCACCGCCAGCACGCAGTCGAAGAGGACACGCGCCACGAAGTGATTGGCGCCGGGCAGCGTCCGGAAGGCCTGGCCGCCCGCGACCGCGACCCCGAAGATCAGCACGAAGAGCGCGGCGGCGGTCCACAGGATGCTCCAGCGCTGGCCCGCGGTGAGGTCGGCGGCCTGCCGCCAGGCGTTGAACGGGGACGCCCCGCCCAGCACGACCGCCGAGTCCACGAGCGCGAAGCGCACGAGGAGCACCAGGATGAGCAGGGTCAGACCGATGAGGATCAGGCTCCCCACGAGCCGGAGCACGGACCCCGTCTGGTAGATGAACAGCCAGCCGAGCGAGGGGAGCAGCAGCACCCAGATCACCACGAAGCGCACCAGCATGAGGCGGGGCCACGCGCTGAACCCCTCGGCGAGGGCCTGCCAGTAGGTGACCGGCACGCCCTGCTTGATGCGGGCGAGCGCGGACAGCAGCGCGCTCACCACGAACGGATCGAGCACCACCTGCGCGGTGAGGACGACCCGGAGCGCCCGGCCCGCCGAGTCCTCGCCCGGGTCGAAGAATTCGAGGTAGTTGAGCAGGAGGTGGGTGGGCAGCCACACGGTCAGCGAGATCAGGGTGAAGAGGTGCAGGTGGCGCGCGAGGAGGCCGAACGTCTCCCCGAGGACGGCGCGCACTACTTGACCTTGGCGCCGGAGGGTAGGTCCCTGTCGAGAGTGATCAGCGACAGCGTGCCGCCGTGCTCGGCCGCGAGCACCATCCCGTTCGACTCGACGCCCATGAGCGTGGCCGGCTGGAGGTTGGCCACGATGACCACCTTCCGGCCGACGAGGTCGCCGGGCTCGTAGTGCTCGGCCACTCCCGCCACCAGCGTGCGGGTCTCCTCGCCCACCCGGATCGAGAGCTTGAGGAGCTTCTTGGACTTCGGCACCCGCTCGGCCGCGAGCACCTCCGCGACCCGCAGCTCCACCTTCTGGAAGTCGGTGATCGGGATCTTGCCCGCATCACCTCCGGCTCCCTCACCCGGCCCTCGCTGGAGGGAGAGGGTGGTGGGCGCGGCCTTGGTGTCGACGCGCGGGAACAGGCCGGAGATCTTGGTCGCCCGCGGCACCGACGTGAGGCGGCCCACGACGGCGGCCTCGAGCGTGGGCGGCGCGCTCTGTCCCAGCGCTAGGCGAATCTTGCGGGCCGCGTCCGGCAGGAAGGGATCGAGCATGATCCCGAGGAAGCCGAGCGAGTCCGCGAGCGTGCACAGCACCCGCTCGAGCCGGCGCCGCTTGGCCGGATCCTTGGCGAGGGCCCACGGCGCATTCGTGTCCACGTAGCGGTTTACCGCGCCGATGAAGCTCCAGAGCTCGGCGAGGGCCTTCTGGAAGGCGAACTCGCCCATCGCGTGGCCGACGAGGCTCTTCGTCTCCGCGGCGGCCATGTACATCTCCCGGTCGCCCGGCTCGATCGGCGCGATCACCTGCATGACCGCACCCGCCGCCGCGATCAGGGTGGTGGCGCGGCTCGCCAGGTTGCCGAGGTCGTTGGCCAGGTCCGCGTTGAGGCGGTCCACGAAGGCCTCCTCGCTGAAATTGGCGTCGAGGCCGAAGTTCATCTCGCGGAGGAGGAAGTACCGGAACGCGTCGTGGCCGTACTTGTCGGTGAGCTGGAAGGCCTCCACCACGTTGCCGACGGACTTGGACATCTTGCTGCCGCCCAGCGACCAGTAGCCGTGGACGTTGAGCCGCCGGTAGAGCGGGATGCCCGCCGCCTTCAGCATGGTCGGCCAGTAGACCCCATGCGGCTTCAGGATGTCCTTGCCGATCAGGTGCTCGACGTGCTCCCAGAGCCCGTGGGTCTTCGGGTTCTCCGGGTCCGAGACCGCCGAGTAGTAGTTGAGGAGCGCGTCGAACCAGACATAGGTCACGTACTGGTCGTCGAAGGGCAGCGGGATGCCCCACTCGACCCGCGACCGGGGCCGGCTGATGGACAGATCCTGAAGCGGCTCGCGCAGGAAGCCCAGCACCTCGTTCCGGTACCGGTCGGGCTGGATGAAGCCGGGGTTGTCCTCCAGGTGCTT
Source organism: Candidatus Methylomirabilota bacterium (assembly GCA_035260865.1). GTDB lineage: Bacteria > Methylomirabilota > Methylomirabilia > Rokubacteriales > CSP1-6 > CAMLFJ01. Next base: position 13,626 of record DATFUK010000336.1, read on the forward strand.
GATCAGCCACGCCTGGTACTTCGACATCTTGAAGAAGTAGTTCTTCTCCTTGACGAAGGTCAGCGCGGTCTGGTGATCGGGACACTTGCCGTCCACGATCTCCTTCTCGGTGTAGAAGCGCTCGCAGCCGTAGCAGTACCAGCCTCCGTACTCGCCGAAGTAGATCTCCCCCGCGTCGTGGAGGCGCTGCAGAACCTCCTGCACCACCTTCCGGTGGCGGGGCTCGGTGGTGCGGATGAAGTCGTCGTTGGTGATCCCGAGGCGACGCCACGTCTCCTGGAAGACCGCCGCGATCTCGTCCGCGTAGGCCTGCGGCGACTTGCCGGCGGCGGCGGCCACCTGGGCGATCCGCTCGCCGTGCTCGTCGGTGCCGGTGAGGAGGTACACGCGGTCGCCCGCGAGCCGGCGGTAGCGGCACATCGCGTCGGCCATGATGGTGGTGCACGCGTGCCCGAGGTGCGGACGCGCGTTGACGTAGTAGATCGGGGTCGTGAGATAGAAGGTGCTCATGCGTCGGGGTGGACGACCGCCTCAGGCCGGCTTGACGTGGTCGCGTCCTTCCCAGGTGAGCTGCTCGAGTGGGACCTCCGCCTCGGTGCCGTCCGGGAAGCCGACGACCACCGACTGCTTCAGCACCCGCAGCGACCGCACCTTGCCGGTCATGCAGCCGCCCCCGCCGCAATCCGCGGAGCAGGCGGTGTTCACGCGCGGCAGCCGCGAGCGCAGCTCCTCGTAGGTCGAGAACTCGTAGAGCAGGCAGCACTTGAGCCGCCCGCAATTGCCGAGGAGCCGGCTGTCGGTGAGCGGCATGTCCTGGGCCTTGGCCATCTTCACCGAGATCGGGTCGAACTTGCGGAGGTGTGAGGAGCAGCAGAGCTGCCGGCCGCAGGGGCCGATGCCGTCGAGCATCTTGGTGGTGTCGCGCGCCCCGATCTGGCGCATCTCGATCCGCGCGTGGAACTCGCGGGCGAGGTCGCGCACGAGGTCGCGGAAGTCCACCCGCTCCTCCGAGTTGAAGAAGACGGTGACCCGGCGGCGCGAGGCCTCGATCTCCACGTCCACGATCTTCATGGCGAGCGCGCGCGCGCGGGCCATCCGCTGGCACGTCTCCACACCGCGCACCTCGCGCGCCCGGCGGTCGCGCCACTCGCCCGCCTCCGCGGTGGTGGCGCGCCGGACCACGCGGCGGTAGACGCGGTCGCGCTTGAAGGCGGGCAGCGCGCGCTTGGGGCGGCGCACCTCGCCCACCGCGCTGCCCCCGCCCATGTCCACCACCACGAGGTCGCCCACGTGGAGATCGGTGTCGGTGGTCAGGTGGTCCTCGGCCAGGAGCGGCTCGCGCAGCCGCACCCCGATCAGGTACTGCGGCGTCTCCTCGGCCACCGAGGCGGCGGTCGCGGCGGGCTCGAGCGGCTCGGTCATGTCAGGCGGCCTTTCCGGTGAGCCGGCCCAGCAGCACTTCCACGCTGAGCCGGGGCGAGACGCTTCCCTGCAGCGCGAACCACGCCTCGCGACAATCGCGCAGCGCGCCCAGCACCCGATCGAGCGAGCGCCCCCCGCCCGCCTTCGCGGCGGCCTCGCCGAAGACGGCCAGGGCGGGGGCGCCGGCCGCCGCGCAGAGCAGATCGCGGTGCCAGAGCCAGCACGCCTGGACGAACGCCTCGGCGGCCGGCCGGTCGCGGCCGACCTGGTCGCCCAGGCGCAGGATGGCCTCGACGCCCTGCTCGCGCGCCTCGGCCAGGAGCCGCAGGCTACGGGTATGCGCCTCGCCGCTCACGTCGGGGAAGAGCGCGGGCGCGCCCGCTACGAGCCGGGGGAGGAAGCGCACGACCTGGCAGCGCGAGAGCACGGTGGCGGGCAGCGCGCGGATCTGGGAGAGGACCAGGATGATCACGGTCCGCGCCGGCGGCTCCTCGAGCGTCTTGAGCAGGGCCTGCGGCGTCGAGGCGGTCATCTTCTCCGCCTCGTCCACGATGAAGACCTTCCAGGCCGCCTCGGCGGGCTTGAGCGAAGCCCGGCGCTCCAGCTCCCGGATCGCCTCGATGCGCAGCGCCGGCGTGCCCTTGGGATTGCTCGGGGGCGGCGTCGGCCCCAGCAGGTGCACGTCCGGATGGCTGCCGCGCTCGACGCGGGCGGCGGCGGGGCCCCCCTGCGGCGCGACGAGGGCGGACGCGAAGGCCAGCGCGGTGGCCTTGCGGCCCGAACCCTCGGGGCCGACGAAGGCGTAGGCGTGGGCCACCCGCTCCGAGGCGATCGCGCGCCGCAGCAGCGTCACCGCCTCGGCCTGGTCGCGGATCGCGTCAAGCGCCACGCAGGCCTCCGCGCCGCGCCAGCAGCTCGTCCACCGCGCGCACGACGTCGGCGTGGAGCGCGTCCGGATCGCGGTCGGCGTCCAGCACCACCACGCGATTCTTGTCCGCGCGCGCGATCTCCAGATACCCCTCGCGCACGCGGCGGTGGAAGGCGGTGTCCATCTTCTCGAAGGCGTCGAGCGCACGCCCGCGGATGCGCCGCATCCCCGAGACCGGATCGAGATCCAGCACCAGCGTGAGGTCGGGGAGGACCCCGCCCGTCGCCAGCATGTTCAGCTCCCGGATCGTCTGGACGTCCATGCCCTGGCCGTAGCCCTGGTAGGCGACCGTCGCGTCCGCGTAGCGGTCGGAGATCACCACCGCGCCCCGCGCGAGCGCCGGCGCGATGACGCGCGTGACGTGCTCCTGACGCGCGGCCATGAAGAGGAAGGCCTGGGTGAGCGGTGTCGGCGTGGGACCGGCGGCCTCGAACAGCGCGCGCACCCGGACGCCCAGCGGGGTGCCGTCGGGCTCGCTGGTCCGCACAACTTGGAGGCCGCGCCCCGATAAATGCTGCTCCAGCCGCGCGCACTGGGTGGATTTGCCGGATCCCTCGACGCCCTCGACCGTGATCAGCACCGCAGGCATGGGCGTACTCTAACACACTGATTTGGCGGGGGCCCCCTCGCCACCCCGGGGGCTAGCTCAGGGTAATTTCTTCCACAGTTGGCACCCCGCCTTTCTTAACGCGAAGCAGCGAACCCGACGAGAACCCGCGCGGAACGGGTCTTTCCGTCTCTTTCCGTCGGAACACGCGGTGGCGCGCCTCTTGCTCTTCTCTGGAACACTCGCGGCGGAGAGCGGGTTGAAGAAGTAGCGGAGTCCTCGCCACACACCGGTTCTGAGCGAGGTTCAACCCGCCTCCGCCGAGGGTCCTAGTCACGTCGGGTCGGGAGGGGCGAGATCATGGAGAGCAGCCTGGCGCTACAGAGCACGGGGATGCGTGGCCGCGGACTCGGCTGGCGGGCCGAGCGGTGCGCGGACCCGCAAAGTTGCGACCTTCACCTCTGTATCTCGGACGACCGCGGCAGCTTCTGGCACCCCGCGGATCCCCTTGCGTTCGCCCGCTGGCGCATTCGCGCCGACATCGACGCCATTCCGGCCCACGTGGCGGTCCGCATGAGCCGCGGCCGGGAGGCGATCCGGCGCGGCATGATGCTGGGCGCGATCGGGGTCGGCGGCACCGCCGCGGTGCTGGGCAGCGTGTGGTGGGGCCGTCAGAGGCGCTTCTCCATGAAGACGCTGAGCGGATCCGGGCTGTAGTCGGCGAACGCTTCACGCTCCACGTAGCCCGCGGAGCGGTAGAGCCCGAGCGCCTCCGGCTGGTGAATGCCGGTCTCGAGGCGCAGGAAGCCGACCCCCTCCCGTCGCGCCTCCTCTTCGATCCGCTCGAGGAGACGGCGCCCGAGCTTGAGTCCCCGGGCCTCCGGGGATATGAACATTCGCTTCAGCTCCCCCCATCCCGCCGGATCGATCCGTAGCGCGCCGCAGCCCAAGGCCTGCCCATCCCGCCTCGCGACGAAGAAGCGCACGCTCGGCTCCGCCAGCGCGTCCACGTCCACGAAGTGGTTGCTCTCCGCCGGGTAGAGGACGCTCTGGTAGACGTCGAGCGCCTCGATCAGGCGCATCACGTCGGCCTGCCGGGGCGACTCGATGCGCAGCGTGATCTCGGTCATCGGCCCCGCCGCCGCTCGACGCGCCGCGCCACCGCCCAGTAGCGGAGCGCGGGCGGCACCAGCGGGAGGCCGCCGCGCGTGGCGGCGGCGAGGCCCCGCATCACGCGCTCGCGCCGGCCGTCCCAGGAGAAACCGTAGGCCGCGCGGAGCGCGGGGGGCAGCAGACCGACGGCCGGCAGCGCGGCCAGCCAGAGCGCGGGCCGGACGACGGCCGGCGCGGGTGGCCGAATGATCTCCCGGGAGAGCCGACGGGCCGTGTCGGTCACCTCGATCACGCCCCCGCCGAGCATCGCGTCCAGGTACTCGCGGAGCCGGCCCTCCGTTCGCGGCAGCCGGCCCGGCGGGATCCCGAGCGCCGACTCGATGCCACCGGCCTCCTCGCAGTAGCGATCGGCCTCCGCGGGGCTGACCGGCCCCACGAAGAGCCGATACGTCAGCAGGAACGACTCGACCAGGGTCGCGTGCACCCAGGTGAGCAGCTCGGGATCGTGGGCGCTGTACGCGGCCCCGCCCGCCGACTCGTCGAGCCGCCCGTGGACCCGGTCGTGGATGGCGTTGATCCGGGCGGCGGCGCGGGCCGCCTCGTCCGCCGAGCCGAAGGTCAGCGCGAGCATCGCGGAAATCGTCCGGTGCAGGCGCCGGAACCGCCCCCAGCGGTCGGTCGTGAACCCGCTGTGCTCGGCCACCCCGCGCGCCACCTTCGGGTGCGCGATCTGGAGCAGGATGGCCCGGCCCCAGCCGGCCAGGAGCACCCGCTCCCGGTGGATCTTCCAGGCCATGCCACCCCCGACAAAAGCCTCGGCGGAGATCGACCCGGGCATGCGAGCATTATGCGCGTGGCCCGGAAACTTCGGGAGCCCGTCGCCCGTTCTCTGAGAGTCACCCACTATCGTGGAAAGGAGCACGCCATGCGTCGCATGACCCTGCTGCTGCTCGCGACCCTGCTGCTGGCCGCCGTCGGCCTCGGCGCGGCCGGCCCGGCCGCCGCCCTGGAAGTCGGCCAGAAGGCGCCCGATTTCACCTTGCCCGGTCCCGGTAACAAGCCCGTGAAGCTGTCCGAATTGACCGCCAAGGGTCCGGTGGTCGTCTTCACCTTCATCCAGGCGTTCACCAGCACCTGAAGCAAGGAGCTCCTCGGCTTCGAGGAGAGCCTGCCCAAGTTCACCGCCGCCGGGGCCCAGGTCGTGGGCGTGAGCGCCGACCACGCGGCCACGCTCGAGGCCTTCACCAAGCAGAACAAGATCAACTACCTCCTGCTGTCCGACTTCCGCCGCGCGATGCTACCCGGGTACGACGCGCTGGTCACCGACGAGAAGAGCCCGATCTTCCGCTACGCCAAGCGCGCCTACTACGTCATCGACAAGAACGGCGTGGTCCGGTACATGAAGGTCATGGAGAACCCGCTCGACCTGCTGGAGCCGGCCGACGTGCTGAAGGCGCTCAAGGACGCGGGCGTGTGAGCACGCGCCCATTCGCCGCATCCATCCTGATCGCGGCGGCGCTCTGGGCCGGGGCCGCGGCGGCGCAGCCCGCCGCCGCGCCGCCGGCCTGGGCGAAGCTTGGCGTCCAGCCCTACGAATCGCCCAAGCCCGCCCCGGCCTTCGCGCTGCCCGCGCTCGACGGGCGCACCGTGCGGCTCGAGGATCAGAAGGGCAAAGCGCTGCTGCTCTTCTTCTGGGCCACCTGGTGACCGACCTGCCGGGAGGAGTTACCTTCCGTCAATCGGTTGTACGAGGAATTCAAGGGCCAGGGGCTCGAAGTCTTGCTGATCAGCTTTCGCGAGAGCGCGGATCTCGTGAAGCGCACGGTGGCCGAGCGCGGCTACACCGCGCCGGTGCTGCTCGACGCCTCGGGTGACGTCACCGGCCGGGCCTACGGCGTCTTCGGGCCGCCCACCGTCTACCTGGTGGACCGCGAGGGGCGGCTGGTCGGCCGGATGATCGGCGGCGGCGACTGGAGCGGCGCCACCGCGCGCGAGGTCATCCGCGGCTTCGTCGCGCCCAAGCGCTGACCGGCTAGCTGCGGCCGGCGGCCAGTGGGGGCGGGCCCGCCTGGTCGCGGGCGTGGATCGCCATCGCGACGAGCGCGCCCACCAGATCGCCGAGGCCGGCGCGCGCGGCCGGGTCGGCGAGCTTGCCGTCCTGGAAGTGACCGGACTCCAGGTACACGCTGGTCGGCACCACCCGCGCCCCGAACCACGCGAGCACCGCGCGGAGCTGCCAGTCCACCCCCAGGTAGTGATGGAGCGTCGCGCCCATCGCCACGATGCCCACCGGCTTGGCCCGCAGCGCCTCCACCGGCGTGAGATCGAGCAGGTTCTTGAGCGCGCCGGTGAACGAGGCGCGGTAGACGGGGCTCGCGAGCAGGACCGCGTCGGCCTCGGCGATCGCGCCGACGACCCGCGCGGTGTCGTCGGGGTAGCGGTCGAGCGCGCGCCCGTCCGCGAAGGAGACGCGATGCTCGCCCAGGCTCAGCACGGTGGCGGCGACCGCCGGCTGCTCGGCCGCGCGATCGGCCGCGAAGCGCACCGCCGCGTCGAGACGCCCGGGCGGCGTCACCGCGCCCACCACCGCCAGGACCCGGGTCACCGCGCGAGCGCCGCCGCGCGATCCCGCTCGCGGCGGGCGACCTCGGTGCGCACCAGGGGGATCAGCTCGCGGCCGTACTCGATCGCGTCGTTGAGCGGATCGAAGCCGCGGATCAGCAGCGTGGTCACGCCGAGCTCGTGGTAGTCCAGCAGCGCCTCCGCGACCTGCTCGGGGGTACCCACGAGCGCGGTGGTATTGCCCTGGCCGCCCACCGCCGCCGCGATCGGCGTCCACAGCCGCTTGTCGTGCACCTCGGCCTGCTGGGCGAAGTCGACCAGCCGCCGCGCGCCCACCGCCTCGGGCTGGGGAACGCCGCGCGACCCCTGCTTGGCCTGCACCTGCTCCAGGATCGCGCGCGCCTTGGCCCAGGCCTGCGCCTCGGTCGGGGCGATGATCGGCCGCAGCGAGACGCTGAACCGCGGCAGGTCCGGGTCGCGGCCGACGCCCGCCGCGGCCGCGCGCACGCCCGCGATGCGATCGCGGATCGCGGCGAGCGGCTCGCCCCACAGCATGTAGACGTCGCAGTGCCGGACGCCGATCCGGTGCGCGGCCTCGGAGGCGCCGCCGAAGTAGAGCGGCACGTGCGGCTGCTGCACCGGCTTCACGTCCGAGTACGCCGCGGTCACCCGGTAGAACTCGCCGGCGTGATCGAAGGGCCGCGCCTCCGTCCACACCCGCCGCATCACCCCGAGGTACTCGTCGGTACGTCGGTAACGCGTGTCGTGGTCCACGAAGTCCCCATCGCGCGCCTGGTCGGCGTCGCTGCCGCCGGTGATGATGTGGAGCGCGAGCCGGCCCGCCGAGAGCTGATCGAGCGTGGCCGCCTTGCGCGCGGCCAGCGTGGGCGCGACGAAGCCGGGGCGGTGGGCGAGCAGGTAGCCGAGGCGCTCGGTGTGCGCGGCGGCGTACGCCGAGATGAGGAAGCCGTCCGCGGACGTCGACGTGTAGCCGACCAGCACCTTGTCGAAGCCGGCGCGCTCGTGAGCCTGGGAGAACTCCCGGACCCAGGCCATGTCGATCGCGCCGCCGATCACGTGCACCGCGGCGCCGTCGGCCCCTTCGGGCCGTACCCCGATCATCCCGATGAACTCGATGGCCATCACGCCCTCCTGATCAGTCCCGGCCGGGGGCGCGCGGCGCCCGCGGCGATATGGTCGGCGAGATGGGCGGCGTCGTCTCCGACCCCGCACAGCACGGACGACTTGAGCTTGTGGAGCCACGGCAGGCCCAGGAAGTAGAGCCCCTCGCAGCCGGTGACCCCCCGCTGGTGGATCGGCTCGCCCCGGTCGTCGAGCACGGGCGCGTCGACCCACCCGAAGTCGCGCCGGAACCCGGTGGCCCAGACCACCGACATGATGCCTGAAGCGACCAGGTCGAGCTCGCGAATCGGCGCCCGGGTCGCCGCGCGCGCCACCGCGATCACCGGCGGCGTCTCCGCCGGGGCCGCGAGCCCGGACCGGGCGACGTAGGCGTCCACCGCGCGCGTGAACACGCCGACGCTCTCGTCGCCGGCGGCCAGCAGCGCGGCCAGGTCGTCGGCCAGGCGCAGGCGTGAGCCGGTGACGTCCACGAGACGCCCGAGCAGCGTGACGCCGGCGGCCGCGTAGTCGCGCAGGTCGATGTCGTGGCCGCCGCCAACCCCGGTCACCAGCGGATTCGGCCGCTCCCGCGCCTCTGGACGCTCGTCGCGCGTCTGGTCGAGCGCGCCGATCCGCTCCATCCACCAGAACATGTCGCGGCCGCGGTAGCGGCGCGGATAACGCCGGTGGCGGCCCACCGAGAGGTACACGGGGCGGCCCGCGGCGAGCAGATCCTCCACGATCTGGCAGCCGGAGGCGCCGGAGCCGACGACGAGCACCGCGCCCGCGGGAAGCTGCGCCGGGTTGCGATACCCGCTCGCGTGCACCTGGAGGACGCTCGGCGGAAGCGCGTGACGGAGCGCCGGCACGATCGGCTCCTGGTAGGGACCGGTGGCGACGACGACGTTGGCGGCCTCGATCGGCCCCTCCGTGGTCTCGAGCCGGAATCGGCCGGCCTCCGCGCGGACGCGGTCCACGCGCACGCCGGTTCGCACCGGCGCGGCGACGAGCTCGCGATACCGCTCGATGAAGGCGATGACCTCGCCGCGCGTGGCGAAGCCGTCCGGCTCGCTCCCGTGATACTCGTGACCGGGCAGCCGGAGGCTCCAGTTGGGGAACTGAAACATCAGCGAGTCCCAGCGCTCGCTCCGCCAGCGCTCGGCCACGCGCCCCCGCTCGAGGATGACGTGCGGGCGCCCGAGCCGGCCCAGGTGGTAGCTGAGCGCGATGCCCGCGTGTCCGCCGCCCACGATCACCGTCTCGTACCGGGTCGCCATGACGCGACAAGGCTACGGAGGTGTGATGGCCGAGTCAATCTGACTATACTGTTGCGATGTTCCACCCCGTCGTCGAGTCGTGGTTCCGCGCCCGCTACTCCGAGCCCACCCCGGTGCAGGCCGGCGCGTGGCCGCTGATCGCCGACGGCCAGGACGTGCTGCTCACCGCGCCCACCGGCTCGGGCAAGACGCTCGCCGCCTTCCTGGCCTGTCTGGACCGGCTCTTCCGCGAGGCGGTGGACGGTCGGCTGGCCGACCGGACCGAGATCCTCTACGTGTCGCCGCTCAAGGCGCTCTCCAACGACGTCCGGCGCAACCTGGACGAGCCGCTCGGCGAGCTGGGGGCGGTGGCGGCCGAGATGGGCCTCTCCGCCCCGGCGATCCGCACGGCCGTCCGCACGGGAGACACCTCCGCGGCCGAGCGTCGCCTTGGCGCCAAGCGCCCGCCTCACGTGCTCGTCACGACCCCCGAGTCGCTCTACATTCTGCTGACGTCGGAATCGGGCCGCCGTGGGCTGTCGGGAGCGCGGACCGTGATCGTGGACGAGATCCACGCGGTGGCCGGCGACAAGCGCGGCGCGCACCTGGCCCTCTCGCTCGAGCGCCTCGCCGAGCTGGTGGCCGCGCGGGGCGCGCGCCTGCAGCGCATCGGCCTCTCGGCCACCGTGCGGCCGATCCAGACCGCGGCGCGGCTGCTGGTGGGCGCGGACCGGCCGCTGCCCGAGATCGTCAACGTGGGGCAGCGCCGCGACATGGATCTGGCCATCGAGGTGATCGGCGACGAGCTGGGCGCGGTGTGCACCAACGAGCAGTGGGAGGAGATCTACGATCGCGTGGCCGAGCTGGCCCGCGCGCACCGCTCCACGCTCGTGTTCGTCAACACGCGGCGCCTGGTCGAGCGGGTGACCCGCCACCTGGCCGAGCGCCTCGGCGCCGAGCGCGTGGCCGCGCACCACAGCAGCCTGAGCCGCCAGCGGCGCTTCGACGCCGAGCAGCGGCTCAAGGCCGGGCAGCTCTCGCTGGTGGTGGCGACCGCGTCGCTCGAGCTGGGCATCGACGTGGGCACGGTGGATCTCACCTGCCTGATCGGCTCGCCCCGCTCGATCGCCACTACGCTGCAGCGGGTCGGCCGCTCGGGCCACGCCTTGATCGCCACGCCCAAGGGCCGGCTCTTCCCGCTCACCCGCGACCAGCTCGTCGAGTGCGCGGCGCTGGTGCGCGCGGCCCGCCGCGGGGAGATCGACCGCCTCGCCCTGCGCAACGCGCCACTCGACGTCCTCGCCCAGCAGATCGTCGCGATCTGCGCCTCGGCGGAGCAGGACGAGGACGAGCTCTTCGACCTCTGCCGCCGCGCCGCTCCCTACGCGGCGCTCGCCCGCGAAGACTTCGACCAGGTCGTGGACATGCTGGCCGAGGGCATCGCGACCCGGAGGGGCCGCCACGCGGCGCGATTGCACCGCGACGGGGTGGCGCGGCGGCTCAAGGCCCGCCGCGGGGCGCGCCTGGCCGCGCTCACCTCGGGGGGCGCGATCCCGGACAACGCGAGCTACGAGGTCGTGCTGGAGCCCGACGAGACCACCATCGGCTCACTCGACGAGGACTTTGCGATCGAGTCCATGGCCGGCGACGTGATCCTGCTCGGCAACAGCTCCTGGCGCATCCGCCGGATCGAGAGCGGCCGCGTGCGCGTCGAGGACGCGGGCGGGGCGCCCTCCACGATCCCGTTCTGGCTCGGCGAGGGCCCGGCGCGCACGCTCGAGCTGTCCGCGGAGCTCTCCGCGGTGCGGCAGGGCGTGGCCGAGCGCCTGCACGATCCGGAGAGCGCGGCGGCCTGGCTCGAGCGGGAGACCGGCCTCGACCGCCGCGGCGCCATGCTCGCCCGCGACTACATCTGGGCGGCGAAAGCGGCACTCGGCGCGGTGCCCACCCGCGAGACGGTGGTGGTGGAGCGGTTCTTCGACGAGGCGGGCGGCATGCAGCTCGTGATCCACGCCCCCTTCGGCGGTCGCATCAACCGCGCCTGGGGCATGGCGCTCCGCAAGCGGCTCTGCCACAGCTTCAACTTCGAGCTGCAGGCCGCGGCCACCGACGACGGGGTGCTGCTCTCCCTCGGCCCCCAGCACAGCTTCCCGCTCGAGACGGTGTTCGAGATGCTGCACCCGAGTGGGATCGAGGAGCTGCTGGTCCAGGCCGCGCTGCAGGCGCCGATGTTCAATACCCGCTGGCGCTGGAACGCCAACCGGTCGCTCGCCCTGCTGCGCTGGCAGAACGGGCGCAAGGTGCCGCCGTATCTGCAGCGCATGCGGGCCGAGGATCTCCTCGTCGCGGTCTTCCCGGCCCAGCTCGCCTGCCAGGACAACGTGGCGCCGGGGCCGATCGAGATCCCCGATCACCCGCTGGTGCGCGAGACGCTCCGCGACTGCCTCACCGAGGCGATGGACATCGACGGCCTGCGCGCGACCCTCACCGCGCTGCACGCCGGCCTCATCAAGCGGGTGACCCGCGAGACGCCCGAGCCGTCCGTCTTCGCCCACGAGATCCTGAACGCCAATCCCTACGCGTTCCTCGACGACGCCCCGCTCGAGGAGCGTCGGGCGCGCGCGGTCACGCTCCGGCGCGGGCTGCCCGCCTCGGTGGCCGACGACATCGGCCGGCTCGATCCCGCCGCCATCGCCGCGGTGGTCGAGGAGGCGTGGCCCGATCTCCGGAACGCCGACGAGCTGCACGACCTCCTGCTCGACCTGGGCGCGCTGCCCGAGCGCGACGGCGACGCCTGGATGGGTCACCTGGAGGGGCTGATCGCGGCGGGACGCGCGGCCCGGCTCCGCCACGGCGACCGGGTCTTCTGGATCCCGGCCGAGCGGCGCTCGCTGGCCGCCACCGTGTGGCCACACTACCGCTTCGAGCCCGATCTGGTCGAGCCGCCCCCGCGCCGGGCGCCCGCGTGGTCCGATCGCGACGGCGCGCTCCTGGAGGTCGTGCGGGCCCGGCTCGGGCTCGTGGGCCCGACGACGGGGGCCGCGCTCGCGACGGCGCTCGACCTCGCGCCCGGCGAGGTGGAGGCGGCGCTGGCCGCGGTGGAGGCCGAAGGCGGCGCGCTCCGCGGTCGCTTCACGCCCGAGGCCATCGCGGCCGAGGCCGTCGAATGGTGCGAGCGGCGGCTGCTCGCGCGCATCCATCGCCGGACCCTCGACGGCCTGCGCCGGCTCATCGAGCCGGTGTCGCCCGCGGTGCTCCTGCGCTTCCTCCTGTCGTGGCAGCACGCGCGACCGGCGACCCAGCAGCACGGGCGCGACGGGCTGCTGCGCGTGATCGAGCGGCTGCAGGGCTTCGAGGCCGCCGCGGGCGTGTGGGAGCGGGACCTCCTGCCGTCGCGCGTGGCCGCCTACCAGCCGGGCTGGCTCGACGAGCTCTGCCTCTCCGGCGAGGTGGCGTGGGGGCGGCTCGGCCTGCACGAGAGCGCGCGCCACGCGGGCCGGCGCCTCTCCGCCACGGTGCCGGTGGCGCTGCTGCTGCGCCGCGACCTCGCCTGGCTCCTGACCCCGCGGCCCGCGCCGGGCGACGCCGCGACCGAGCCCGTGGCCGCCGCCTCGCCCATCCAGCCGTCGGGCCCCGCGCGCGACGTGCTCGCGCATCTGGAGCGGGCGGGCGCGTCCTTCGTGGACGACATCGCCTCCGGCGTGCGGCGCCTGCGCATCGAGGTGGAGGAAGCGCTCTGCGAGCTGGTGACGGCGGGGCTCGTCACCGGCGACGGCTTCGCGGGGCTGCGGAGCCTGCTCCACGGCGAGAAGCGCCGGCGGGTCCGGCCCGGCCGGCCCGTCGCGCCCCGTCCGTCGCCCGGCACCGGACGCTGGGCCCGGCTGCTGCCGCCGGCCACCCCGGCGGCCGACGACATCGTCGAGGCCAAGGCCCGGCAATACGTGAAGCGCTACGGCGTCGTCTTCCGCGATCTCCTGCAGCGGGAGCCGGACGTGCCGGCCTGGCGGGATCTCCTACGCGTCTACCGGCGGCTCGAGATGCGGGGCGACCTGCGAGGTGGGCGCATCGTGGGCGGCTTCGTCGGCGAGCAGTTCGCGGCGCCCGAAGCCCTCGAGGCCCTGCGCGCCATCCGCCGCGAAGAGCCCTCCGGCCAGACCGTGCGCATCTCGGCCTGCGACCCGTTGAACCTGGTCGGCATCATCACCCCAGGCCCCCGCGCCCCAGCCGTCCCCGGCCACCACGTCACCTACAAGGACGGCGTCCCGGTCCTCGAAGAAACGCGCGAGGGCCGCAGCAGCGCAGCCGCACGCAAGCGCCGCTAGCAGCCGTCAGCTGCGAGGGTAGCCGGGCGGCGAGAAGGGTCCAGCTGCGGGGCGGGGCCCGAAGGCCGGGCGCGAGGCGTGCTCTTGTACGTTGAGCGCCCCGGACGAGGGCGCCAACGAAGCAGATGGGCCCGTATCGGCGCCCGTCGCCGAAGCTAGCGACCCAAGCCCCTCGTCTGGATCCCCTGCGTGACGTCGCGGTCGAGATCGGGGCGCCGGGCGGGACCCGGCTGGACCTCGCGCAGCATGCGGTCGGTCCGCTGGCGGTCGAGCTCGCGCACCGCCTGCGTCGTGTCCTCCTCGATCTTCCGGGGGGGCACCGGCCGGAGGGCAGGCGCCCGCTGCTTGTACTCCAGGTCGAGCGGGCCCGTGGACTTCGTCTGGGCCGGCGCGATCCCGGCGCTCGCGAGCACCAACAGCACGGCCAGCGGCAACGTCTTCATGGCTCCCTCCGTGCTAGAGCCTAGGCGCCGCCCGGCCGCGGAGTCAAATTTTGCCTCCGGACCCGGATCAGGCCCCGAAGACCACCCGGGTGCCCGTGGGTCGATTCATAGGGCCTCCGCGGCCAGGACCTCGAGGTCCTGTGCGCGCGCTTCGAACCAGGCGAGGCGCTCCCGCAGCCGTACCACCTCGCCGATGATCGCGAGCATCGGCGGCGCCAGCCGGGCCGCGCGGGCGCGGGTCACGACGGCGCGGAGCGTGGTGACCGTGACCTCCTGCGCCTCGGTCGTGCCCCAGCGGATCAGCGCCACCGGAGTGTCGGGGGAGCGGCCGTGCCCGACCAGCTCTGCGGCGATGCGCGGGAGGCTGGCGGCGCCCATCAGCACGACGAGCGTGTCCACCGCGGTGGCGAGCCGGCCCCAGTCCACATCGGGGTGATCCTTGGTCGGATCCTCGTGCCCGGTCACGACCGCGAACGAGGAGCCCAGGCCCCGGTGGGTCACCGGGATGCCGGCGTAGGCGGGCACCGCGAGCGCGGCGCTCACCCCCGGCACCACCTCGAAGGGGATGCCCGCCTCCGCCAGCGCCAAGCCCTCCTCGCCTCCGCGGCCGAACACGAAGGGATCGCCGCCCTTGAGGCGGACCACCGAGCGACCGAGGCGCGCCTGCTCGATCAGCCGCGCGTTGATCTGGTCCTGGGGCAGGCAGTGGCCCCCGGCGCGCTTGCCCGCGAAGAGGCGCAGCGCGGCGGCCGGGGCCTCGTCGAGGAGCGCGGGATTCACGAGGCGATCGTAGACGACCACGTCGGCGCGGCGCAGGATCTCGAGCCCGCGCACCGTCATGAGCCCGGGATCGCCCGGCCCGGCGCCGACCAGGTAGACGCGTCCCTCGTCCATCAGGCCGACTCGAGATCCCGCGCGAGCCGGGCGCGCGCCTGGCGGTAGCGCTTGTCCGCGATGAGCCGGCGCAGGCCGCCGTCGAGCGCGCGCCGCCACCGGTCCGGCCCCGCGGAGACCGCCCGCCGCCGCAGGTCTTCTCGCGCCTCCGCGGCCATCTCGACCAGCGTCGCGTGGTCCTCGGTGAGATAGCCCTCCAGCTCCTCCCGGATCGCCCGCGCCGCCGCCGGGCTCGCCCCGCCGGTGGATACCGCGACCACGAGCCGCCCGCGCCGGATCACCGCGGGCAGGATGAAGTCGCAGCGCGCGGGCTCGTCGGCCGCGTTGACCCAGATCCCGCGCTCGCGCCCCTCCGCCGCGACCGCGCCGCTCACCGTGGGATCGTCGGTGGCGACGAGCGCGAGGCGGCGCCCCGCGACGTCACCGTCCTGGTACGGGCGTGGAAGATGCTCGATCCGGCCGGCCGCGACCCAGCCGGCGAGCCGCGGCGTCACGGTGGGGCTCACCACCGTGACGTTCGCGCCCGCGGCCAGCAGGCCCTCGACCTTCCCCTCGGCCACCGGACCGCCCCCCACGACGAGGACGGGGCGATCCGTGAGATCGAGGAAGACCGGGTAGTAGGCGCTCACGTCAGCGCTTGGCCGGCTCGGGCTGGGGCGTGAGGCGCAGGTACGGCTTGAGCGCGCGCCAGCCCCTCGGGAACTTCGCCCGCGCCTCCTCGTCGGTGACCGCGGGCACGATGATCACGTCCTCGCCCGGCCTCCAGTTCACCGGGGTCGCGACGCGATGTCCGTCGGTGAGCTGCAGCGAATCGATCACGCGCAGGATCTCGTCGAAGTTGCGGCCGGTGGTCTGGGGATACGTGATGAACAGGCGGATCTTCTTCTTGGGATCGATCACGAACACGGTGCGGACGGTGTAGACCTCGTCGTGGGCGGGATGGATCATGCCGTAGAGGCTGGCCACCTTGCGGTCCGGATCGGCGATGATCGGGAAGTCCACCGCGTAGCCCTGCGTCTCCTTGATGTCGGCGAGCCAGCCCTGGTGCGACGTGACCGGATCGATCGAGAGGCCGATCGCCTTGACCCCGCGCCGCTCGAACTCGGGCCGGAGGCGCGCGACGTAGCCGAGCTCGGTCGTGCACACCGGCGTGAAGTCGCGCGGGTGGGAGAAGAGGACCGCCCAGCTGTCGCCGAGCCAGTCGTGGAAGCTGACGGGGCCGGCGGTGGTCTCGGCCTGGAAATCGGGAGCGGTGTCGCCTAGTCGCAGGGTCATGGTCGTGTCTCCTTGTCGGTTCGGGTTGTCGGGGTCAGCCTTCGAGGCCATGGGGGACGGGGCCGGGGGAGGCGTCGCGGGTCACCGCCGCGACGGGCGCGCCCGCCAGGTACGTCCGGAGCTCGTCGTCGGTGCGCGCGGCGCAGAACGCGCGGAAGCTCTCGCCCGCGTGGCGCTCGGCGAGGTAGACGCGCAGCAGGCGCTCCACCGCCTCGGGCACCGCGTGGGCGGGCACCCGGTAGCCGACGGGCCGGGCCACCGCCTGGTGGCGGCCGACCGCGCCGCCCACGCAGAAGTAGTAGGCGTCCACCAGGCGGCCGTCCATCTTGATCTTCTTGCCCTCGATACCGATGTCCGCGATCCAGTGCTGGCCGCAGCTGTTGGGGCAGCCGGTGACGTTGATGCGCACGTGCTCCTGGAAACCGGGCAGGCGGCCCTCCAGGTCCTCCACGAGCCAGCGGGCGAAGGCCTTGGTCTCGGTCAGCGCGAGCTTGCAGAACTCGCTGCCGGTGCAGGCCACCGTCCCGCGGCGGAACGGAGACGCGTCCAGCGGGAAGCCGGCGCGCTCGATCGCGCGCTCGAGCTCGGCCGCCCGGGCCCGGGGCGCGTTGACCACGATGAGGTTCTGCATCGTGGTGGTCCGGAGCTCCCCGGTGCCGAAGCGCTCCGCGAGCCCGGCGACCTCGCGCATCTGGTCCGGGGTGAGCCGGCCCCGCAGGATCGGCAGGCCCGCGTAGACGAGCCCGGCCTGCTTCTGCGGATGGATCCCCACGTGGTCGCGATAGGCCTCCTCGGGCAGGGTCTCCGGGACCGCCGGATCGAGGGAAAAGCCCAGGCGCGCGTGGAGCGCGTTCAGGAACCGGTCCGGCGTCCAGCCGTGGTCGAGGAAGAGGAACTTGAGTCGCGCCTTCTCGCGGTTCTGGCGGAGCACGTCGCTGTCGCGGAAGATCTCGGAGACGCCCTTGACCACCGCGAGCACCTGGTCGGGCCGCACGAAGGCGTTGACCCGGAGCGCGAGATGCGGCTGGGTGGACAGCCCGCCGCCCACCCGTAGCGAGTAGCCCACGCGCCCGCTGTAGCCGTCGCGCACCGCGGTGAGACCCACGTCGTTGATCTCGGGATAGCTGCACCACACGCGGCAGCCGGTGATCGAGACCTTGTACTTGCGCGGCAGGTTGTAGAACTCGGCGCTGCCGTTCACCATCGCGGTCGCGGCCTCCACGAGCGGCGAGGCGTCCACGATCTCGTCGGCGTCGAGCCCGGCGAGCGGGCAGCCGGTGATGTTGCGCGTCACGTCGCCGCAGGTGCCCAGGCTGCTGAGCCCGCACTCGCCCAGCGCGGAGAAGATCGCGGGCAGGTCCTCGATCCGCACCCAGTGCAGCTGCACGTTCTGGCGGACGGTGAGATCGGCCACTCCGCGCGCGTGGCGCTCGGCCAGGTCGGCGAGCACGCGGAGCTGCGCGGCCGACAGGATCCCGTTGGGGATGCGGACGCGCAGCATGAAGTAAGGCACCGCCTTCCCTTCTCCGCCCTTGCCTCCCACCGCGCCCACCCCGTCCCCCTGGGTATAGATGCCCCACCATCGGAAGTACGTGCCGAGCCACTCCGGGGGAATCGCCTGGAAGCCTTCCCGCGCGAAGCGGACGATCTCCGCGTGCGCGGCCCACGGGTTCAGCTCCCGCTTGAGCCGCTCCACCCGCTGCGCCTTGGTCTCCTTCGCCGCCTCGTTCACGTGCGTTCCTCCTGAAAACACGAAAGCCGAGTGGCGGCCGCCTCTTCACGGCCTCCACTCGGCTTTGCGTCTCGGTGCTACGACGTTCGGCTGCTAGAAGGCCTGGGGTGCGCCCGGACAACAACCCGGACAACAACAGCGATGCGCACGCCTGCTGACGACGGCCTTCTTCATGCCGGGAATACTACATAAACTTGAGCGGGATTGTCAAGAACTCATAAGTACCCGAACTTCCTGCTTGGGAAGCGGCACCTGGATCCCCGCGGCCGCGAACCGATCGACCAGGGCCCGGTAGAGCTCGGCCTCGGCGGCCACGACGTCGGCCACCCGCACCCAGGGGTTGACCCCGACCCGAACGCCGGCCAGCTCGAGCTGGGCCACCCCGACCACCGGAGAAGGATCCGTCAACACCCGGGAGTTGGCGACAACCACCTCGCGCACCATGGCCAGCACCGCGGCCAGGTCCGAGCCGTGCGGCACCATCACGGCCAGGTGGATCTGGCGGGTGTTACCGAAGTTGTGGAGGATCTCCCCGACGATCTTGCGGTTGGGAATGATGATGCGGGACCGATCGGGGTGGAGCAGGGTGGTCGAGAACAGCTCGATCGTGTGCACGTCGCCCTTCATGCCGACCACCTCGACGTGCTCGCCCACCCGGAACGGCTTGGTGAAGATGATGGTGAGCCCCGCGATGACGTTGCCCAGCACCCCCTGGAGCGCGATGCCGATGCCGAGGCCGGCCACGCCGATGCCGGCCACCAGCGGGGCGATCTGGAAGCCGAACTTGTCGAGCGCGATCACCAGCGCGAACAGCAGGACCACGACTCTCACGACCCGCACCATCAGCCGCCGCATCGGCGGCTCGAGCGCCATGCGGGTGAGCGGCCGCTCCACCACGTTGCCCACCCACCACGCGACGGCGAAGCCGACGCCGAGGATGACGAACGCGCCGAGGACCTGGAACCCGTAGCGGATCGCGAGATCGATGATCAGATCTTGGGCGGGCATGGGCGCCCCCCGGTCATGACCGCGGGCCGTGAGAGCCTGTCAATCATTGCGCTGCGCGTGCCTCAGCGCTCTTTGGTCAAGAACGTATCGTTGCGGTTCTTCGACCAGCACGCCTCGTTCTTCTCGGTGCAGCCCGGCCGCTCCTTGCCGTAGGAGATCGTGGTGATCCGCGAGGCCTCGACCCCGTTGGACACGAGGTAGTTCATCGCCGCCTTGGCCCGCCGCTCGCCCAGGGCCAGGTTGTACTCGGCGGTACCCCGCTCGTCGCAGTGGCCTTCGATCAGCACGAGCTGGTTGGGGTTGGCCTTGAGATAGGCCGCGCTGGCCGTGAGGGTCTGGGTGTCATCGGGCCGGAGGTCGGCCTTGTCGAAGGCGAAGAAGATCTGCTTGAGCGCGGTGTTGCTCCGGTACTCCTTGGGCGGCGCCGGCGGGGCGGGCGCGGGAGCGGGCGCGACGGTGGGCGGCGCCACCGGAGCCGGCGCGACCGGAGCCGGGGCCGGCGTGGGCGGCGCCACCGCGGCGGGCGGGATCGGCGGCGGAGCGGTCGCGGCGGTCATCGCGGGGCGTTTCGGGCAGCCCGCGAGGAGCAGGGTAAGCGAGATGATCGGCAGCAGCGTGGCGACGGTACGGACGCGTCTATTCATGGTCCGGTTCTCCTGATGGTCGACGTTGGACTATTTCTTCATGCGCTGCTCGAGACCACGCAGCAGCTTCTCGGCCTGGTCGATGTTGCGGCGGGCGTTGGCGTTGCTCGGGTCCATCTCGAGGACCACACGCCACTCCGCGATGGCTTCCTTGAGCTTCTCCTCGCGGTAGAAGCGCACGCCCTGGGTGTAGTGCTGCTCGATGATGCGGGTGCGGGCCTGGCGGAGGAGGCTGGGCACGTCCTCGTAGTCGGGCTGAAGGCGCGCCAGCTGGTTGAGGCTCTGGATCGACTCGGGGTAGTGGCGCGCCTCCATCTGGCTCTTGGCCTGCCCGTAGAGCGCCTGCTTCTTGAGGGTCAGGCCCTCGCGGTCGCCCGGCTTGCCGGACAGGAACTTGTCCACCGTCGCGATGGCGTCGGGATAGTCGCTGCGTTCGAGCGCCTCGCGGGCCTCCACGAGCAGCGGATTGACCTCGGGGACGAACTCCTCCTTGGCCGAGGGCCCCGCCGGCGCGGTGGGGCCCGGGGTCGGACCCGGGCGCGGCACGTCCGGGGTGGGAATGGCCGCGACCACCGGCGGGGGCTTGCGCGCCTCCGGGTGCACGAACGGCACGCCGGGGATCTCGGGGATCTTGAGCGTGGCGCCCGGGGTCAGGCGCGGATTGGGCGGGAGCTGGTTGGTCTCCCAGATCACCTCACCCCGCGAGCGGTCGCCGTAGTAGCGCTGGGCCAGCGCGGTCAGCGTGTCCCCCGCCCGCACGGTGTGGGTGAGGAACTCCACCTCGCGCGTGTCGCTCTGGAGCGCGTCGAAGGCGGGGCGGTTGAACGGGTCGAGCGCGAGGGCGGCGAGGAACTTGCGGCGCGCCTCCACCTGCACGCCGCGGGCGAGCGCCTTGCGCCCCTCGTCGAGCCGCTCGGCCACCGCCTGGTCGATGCGCGCCTGCAGGGCCCGCAGCGACTCGCGCGGCCGCGCGTCCGCGGGCGTGATCGCGAGCGCGATCTTCCATTCCTCGGCCGCGCGCCGGAGCTGGCCGTCGCGCTCGAGCGCCTCCGCCTGCTGGCGGTGTCGCGCCGCGAGCGGATCGCGCGCGGCCGCGGCGGGCCCCGCGCCGGGCTCGCTCGGGGTGGAGGCGGTCATCGAGGCGCAGCCGCTCAGGGCCAGGCCGAGCGCCGCGGCGGCGAGCCATCCGCGCCCCGCGGCACTCACCTCAGGTTCTCCTCCTGGAAGACGTTCAGGTTCTTGACGAAGTCGTCGAGCGTCATCTCGGAATAGATCTGGCTGCGGTGGCCCGCGAGCGGCCGCACGAAGGAGGCATTGCCCTGGCGGCGCACCGAGAAGGCGGCGATGTAGCCGTACTCCTTCACCTTCGGCAGCAGGCCTTCCTCCCAGCGCCCGTAGGGGTAGGCCAGGATCGGGCTCCGGCGGCCGAGGTTGCGATTGAACAGCTCCTGCGGCTGCTCGAGCTCCGCCTGCATGCGGCGCGCGTACTGGGCCTCCGTCTCGCCCTGGGCGCGACGCAGGTCCGCGTGGGTCTTGCTGTGGGCCTGGATGTCCATGCCCGCGGCGGCCATCTCGCGCAGGTCGGCCCACGAGAGCGAGGCGCGTCCCGCGCCCACCCAGTCCGTATAGATGAAGAGGGTCGCGGTGAAGCCCAGCTCCCGGAGGACCGGATAGGCGTGGTCCTTGAACGCGTGGTAGCCGTCGTCGAAGGTCAGCACGACCGCGCGCTGGGGGAGCTGCCGGTTGAGGCGGG
>DATFUK010000337.1:0-3806 GCA_035260865.1 Candidatus Methylomirabilota bacterium
CTTCGAGGAGAACGTGCACGCGGCGGCCGACTACGTCAACAAGACCACCGTGGACGAGATCATGACCCTGATCCGGGACGCGGGCTTCACACCCGCCCAGCGCACGACCGACTACGACATTCTCAAGATCTACTAGATCTAGATCGGGTCCACCGGCGGCATGGACTTGATCAGGCCCCGCGCGTGCGCCATCTCGTAGAGGCGAGTCAGAGCGGCCCGGCCCTCGTCGCCCAGCGTCTTGGTGTAGTTGTTGACGTACATCAGGACGAAGCGCCGGCAGGTTTCCTTGTCGATCCCGCGACCGTAGCGCATCGCGTACTCGAGCGCCTCGTCCACGTTGGCGTAGGCGTAGTCGATCGCGTCGCGGAGCCCCTGGGAGATCGCGCGGTGGGTCGCCTCGCCCAGGTCCCGCCGCATGACGTTGATGCCGAGCGGCAGCGGCAGGCCCGATTCCTTCTGCCACTCCTCGCCCAGGTCCAGGACCTTGGTGAGGCCCATGCGCTGGTGCGTGATCTGCCCCTCGTGGATGAGCAGCCCCAGGTCGGCCTGGCCCTCCAGCACGACCTTGGGGATCTTGTCGAAGGCGACCTCGATGGTCGGCGGATCGCCCACGTAGAGGCGCAGGAGCAGGGCCGCGGTGGTGTGGCTGCCGGGAATGGCGACCACCTTGGCCTCCAGCTGATCGCGCGGGATGGGCTCCTTGGCGACCAGGATCGGCCCGTAGCCCTTCCCCATGGACGCGCCGGGATCCATCATCCGGTACTGCTCGTGGACCAGCACGTAGGTCGCGGCGGAGACCGCGGTGACCTCGAACTCGCCGGTGCGGGCGCGCCGGTTGAGCGACTCGATGTCCTCCAGCACGTGCTCGACCTCGATGCCCGGGATCTTCACCTTTCCCGCGTTGAGCGCGTAGAACATGAAGGCGTCGTCGGGATCCGGGCTGTGACCGATGCGAATCAGCATGCTATCTCCCTATGAGCTGGGCCTCGCTCTGACGTCTAAATGACGAAGCCGGCGACGCGCGACAGGATTCTCCAGGCGGCGCTGGAGGTCTTTGCGCAGAAAGGGTATCACAGGGCCCTGGTCGACGACATCGTGCGGGCCTCCCGCACGTCGAAGGGCGCGGTCTATCACCACTTCCCCAACAAGGAAGCGCTCTTCCTCGCCCTGGTCGACGAGTTCTCGGCCCGGCTCGCGGAGGCGGTGGCGGCCGGCATCGCGGGCGCGCACGGCGCGCTCGGCAAGGTGGAGGCCGCGCTCACCGCGGGGCTCGAGACATTCGCCCGCCACCGGGACCTCGCGCGCATCCTGCTGCTGGAGTCGGTGAGCCTGGGGCCCGCGTATCAGAGCAAGCGACTGGAAGTGCACGGGCGCTTCGCCGCGCTCATCCAGGCCTACCTCGACGACGCGGTGGCGGAGGGCTCGATTCCCCCGCTCGACACGCGGGTCGCCACCTTCGCGTGGCTGGGAGCGGTCAACGAGGTGGTGATCCAGTGGCTCTACAGCGGGCGGCCGGACCTGATGACGGAGGCGGTGCCCGCCCTGACCCCGCTCCTGCTACGCAGCATCGGCGCGGCTCAGTAGCCGACGCGCGCCCGGGCGAAGCGGATCACGAAGTCTCCCGCCTTGATCGCGCGCAGGATGGCGTCGGGGTTGCGCTCCGCCTCGACCTCGACCCACGCCCGGCCGAAATCCTCGTCACGGTGGCCGTCGTCGGTGGCGACCTTGGGGAGGCGGATGGCCTCCACGTCGTACTCGGGCTGGTAGACGCCGGTGTCGGTGATCTCCACCGCGTGGATGGGCATGCCGTCGCGCGTGATCGCGCGGATCCGCCGCAGGGTCTGGTCCACGGTCAGGGCGTAGCGGGCGGGATGGTTCAGGATGTAGAGCGTCTCCCGGTCCCCGATCACCTTCCCCACGTGCTGGCCGAGGGGCCGGTAGTCGATCTCGACCCCGGGGAGCACGAGCATGCGGTCGTCGCCGCGAGGGATCTCGAACCAGTAGTCCTCGTGGATGCGATCGTCGTGATCCGTGATGGCGAGGAAGTCGTAGCCGAGCTCGCGGTAGCGCGCGATTACCTCGTCGATGGGACGACGGCCGTCCGAGAACGTCGTGTGCGTGTGGAGGTTGCCCTTCAGTCGCGGCATGGGGCTACCGCACCGCGCTCCGCGCGCGGTCGTTCAGCGGGGATCGGAGACCCGGCGAGCCGAGGGGGCCGGGACCGAGTCCCAGACCACGGTGAAGCCGAGGGCGGGCCAACCACTGCGGGCCCACGGCTCCTGCGAGACCAGGCTGCCGACCGGGGTAGACGGAGATGTCCACCCCGAGAGGCCGTACTTCGTGCCTCCCTGCGTCTCGCCCGCGAAGGGCTCGATGAAGGCCGGCTGGTGACGGACCCGCACGTCGGTGCCGCCATAGAAGTCCGCCTCGCGGGGGCGCGTGGCCTCGCGGGTGGCCGGGGTCGGCTCCACGATGCGGATCTGCGGCGGTTTCTCGGGAGCGCTGGCTCGGATCTCGACCGGGCTTTGAGCGTCAGCCGGGGATACAACCCCGAGCCAGCTCAATCCCCCGAGAATCATCAGCGCGACGGGGAGATTCATATGGTCATCATCTCAGAAGGGCCGGCTGGCTGCAAGAGAACGGTCGCCCCGGGCGTGAGCGATCACTGCGCAGAAATTACCCACCTTGTCCTCTTGTTGTCCTCTGACCTTTCAGCACGAGTTGCCTTGATTGGGTATTGCGTTTCATATGGAGATAAGCAAAAGTGGGAATGAAGGGAAGAACACGCCACGCGGAATGACCGCTGGCGCTTACCCTGCGGGAGTCGAGCGGGTGAGTCGCGAAAGGACCTCCGTGAACTGGGCGAGCCCAGCAGGCTTCATGATCACCTCGGAGGCTCCCAGAGCCATGGCTTCGCGAGCCTCTTCGTCCCCGGCATGAGCCGAGAGGATCACGACCGGAACGTGAGGATAGCGACTCTTGACCCGGGTGAGAACGGCCAGGCCACCCAGCCCGGGCATGACGAGGTCCAGGAAGACCCCTTGAACGACTGTCGACTCCAGTACGAGCAGGCCCTCGGCCCCATCAAGGGCCACAAGCGCCTCGTGGCCGACGCTGCGGATCGCTTCCGCGATCATCTCGGCCACCGACGGGTCGTCGTCTATCACCAGGATTCTCATGGGTCTCGCCGGGTGCCAGTATCCGGACCCGCCGGGAGTTCGTCAAGGCCCCGGGAGGGGGCTCGCCCTTGACGAGCGCGGGGTCGATCCTGGTTATCGACAGCCGCGCGGAGAGCCGGGCGGCGCTCGTCCGGGCCGTGGTCGAGGCGGACTATGCCTCGCTTGAGGCCGCGACCGCCGCCGAAGGACTGGCTCTGCTCGGGAGCCTGCACCCCCAGCTCGTGCTCCTGGACATCGATCACCTGGACAACGCCCTGGAGTTGGCGCGACAGATCAAGCTGGAGAACGCCGACGTGCCCGTGCTCATCCTCTCGAGCTCGGAGGGCACCGATCTCGTGGTCAAGGGCATGCGGGCGGGGGCCTACGACTTTCTGGTGAAGCCGGTTGCGGCCAGTACCCTGAAGAACGTCTTCAAGGCGGCACTCACCCAGAGTGACAGCCCCGCGGTCCTGACGCCCCAGGGCGGCAACGGCTCGACCATCGGCCAGCCCGCGCTGAACCTCGATCTCCTGTTCCGGAACAGCGAGCGCATGCGGCTCGTGGAGGACATCGTCCGACGCGCCGCCGATACCAATGCCACCATCCTCTTGCAGGGTGAGAGCGGGACCGGCAAGGAGATGGTCGCGC
>DATFUK010000338.1:0-2030 GCA_035260865.1 Candidatus Methylomirabilota bacterium
GTGCGCGCGGGGCACGCTGCCGCTCATCGCGCCGGTGATCATCCTGGGCGGCATCCTGGGCGGGATCGTCACCCCCACCGAGGCCGCGGTGCTCGCGGTGCTCTACGCGCTGGTGCTCGGGCTCGTGATCTACCGCGAGATCCGGCCGCGCGACCTCATGCCGCTCCTGATCAACACCGCCTCGCTCACCGGCATGGTGATGCTGCTGGTGGGCACCGCCTCGGTGCTCTCGTGGATCTTCGCGGCCCAGGGCATCCCGCGGCTGATCGCGGGCGTGCTGCTCGGGCTGTCGTCCGACCCGACTTTGGTGCTCCTGGTGACCATCGTCGTGTTCGTGCCGCTCGGGGCCATCCTCGAGGGGGTGCCCGCCATGATCATCCTGGTGCCGGTGTTCTTCCCGATCATCGCGCGCTTCGGCATCGATCCCTTGCACTACGGCACCCTGGTGGTCGCGGCTCTCGGGCTCGGCCTCTTCATTCCGCCCTTCGGCGTCGGCTTCTTCATCGCCTGCGCGCTCGGCCGCACCAACGTGGAGAGCGCCGCGCGGGCCTACGTGCCCTACGTGGTCGTGCTGCTGGTGGGGCTGCTCCTGGTCGCGTTCGTGCCGTGGATCACCCTGATCGTCCCGCGGCTCATGAACCTCTGAGCGGCGAGCCCATGCTCCACACCCTGCGCGCCACCCCCGAGACGTGCTTCTGGGGGTTCTTCGACGCCGCGCTGCCCCCGGTGCTGCGGGTACGCTCGGGCGACCTGGTGCGGATCGAGACGCTCACGCATCAGGCCGGGGACGCGCCCGACCTCATGATGGACGACGGCGTGAAGGCGGTCTACGACGCGATCCCGATCGCCACGCGCGGACCCGGCGTGCACGTGATGACCGGGCCCATCCACGTGGAGGGCGCCCAGCCGGGCGACGCGCTCGAGATCCGCGTGCTCTCGATGGAGCCGCGGCTGGCCTACGGGACGAACATCGCGGCGTGGTGGGGGCACCTTTACGACGACTTCGCCAAGGAGCGCATCACGATCTACCGGATCGACGCGGCCGCCGGCCTGGCGCGCGCCGCGTTCGCCTTCGACTACACGACCACCCCGCGCTACGAGCAGCCCGGGATCATCGTGCCGCCCGACGCGGGCGCCCGGCAGCCCGCGCTGGCCAACGTGGTGGTGCCGTTGCGGCCGCACTTCGGGGTGGGCGGCGTCGCCCCGCGAGAAGCGGGCCGGCTCAACAGCATCCCCCCTCGTGAGTTCGGCGGCAACGTGGACAACTGGCGCTTCGGCCCGGGTGCGGCCATGTACTATCCGGTCTTCCGGCCGGGCGCGCTTTGCTATCTCGGCGATCCGCACATGGCCGAGGGTGACGCGGAGCTCTCCGGCACCGCGATCGAGGCCTCGGCCAACGCGGTCGTGCAGATCACGGTCCGGAAGGACCTGCGCCTGACGACCCCGATGCTCGAGACGCCCACCCACTGGATCGCCCACGGCTTCGACGAGGATCTCGACCGCGCCATGAAGGCGGCGGCGCGCGCCCTGCTCGCCTTTCTGGTCGAGCAGCGCGGGCTGAGCCGCGACGACGCCTACTCGCTGATCTCGGTGGCGGGCGACTTCGGGGTGACGCAAGTGGTGGACCAGCGCCAGGGCGTGCACGGGATGATCGCCAAGAACCTCTTCCTGCCGGCCTGAGCCCCATGGCCCACGACCTGGTCATCCGCGGCGGGCTCGTGGCCACCGCCGCCGACGCGGTCGTCGCCGATCTCGGCATCCGCGGCGGGCGCATCGCGACCATCGACCAGGGGTTACCGAAGAACGGCCAGGAGATCGACGCGCGCGGCCTCGTGGTCGTCCCCGGCGGGGTGGACGTGCACACCCATCTGGACCTCGACCTGGGCGGCACCCGCACCGCGGACGACTTCGAGTCCGGCACCGCGGCGGCGGCGTGCGGCGGCGTCACCACGATCTGCGACTACGCCTGGCAGACGAAGGGCCACACCCTCGCGGGCACGATCGAGACCTGGAAGGCCAAGGCCCAGGGT
>DATFUK010000339.1:0-3530 GCA_035260865.1 Candidatus Methylomirabilota bacterium
CCGGCCACGCCACCGGTCAACAAGCCGAAGCGCGTTCTCTACGTGGGGCGCCTCTCGGCGGAGAAGAACCTCCGGACCGTCATCGTGGCGACGCGCTATGTGGGCGAGGAGGTCAGGACGACCATGGTCGGCTCGGGCCCGCTCAAGGACGCTCTGACCGCGCAGGCGCGGGAGCTGGGGGTGGCCGTCGAGTTTCCGGGAGTCGTGGATCAGGGCCGACTCCCCGGGGTGTACGCCTCCGCCGACGCCTTCGTCCTCGCGTCCTTCACCGAGGGACATCCGAAGGTGCTGCTGGAGGCGATGGCCTGCGGGGTGCCGTGCGTGGCCTCGGACTGCGCGGGGAACCGATCGCTGGTCACCGACGGGCGCACCGGGCTGCTCTTCGATCCCCGCGACGCCAAGCACCTGGCCGACTGCCTGGAGCGCGTGATCAAGGACCCGGCGCTCGGCCGGCGGCTCGCCGACGCCGCGCGCGCCGAGGTCGTCGCCCGCTACGACCTGCGCGCGCTGGTCGAGCGCGAGATCGCGCTGGTCCGGCAGGTGGCGACGGGGAGCTGAGCCATTCCGCTCGCCTACTACTCACGCTCGGCCACGACCGAGTTCTGGACCGAGCACTGGGGTGGCCACACCGTGGAGGAGCTGCTCCGGATCGCGCGCGGGTCGCCGCTCACCGAGCTGATCGAGCGCAACCTGCCCGCGACGGGGCGGGTGCTCGAGGCGGGCTGCGGTCTCGGCCAGTACGTGCTGCTGCTGAGGGAGCGCGGGCGCGTCGCGCTGGGCGCCGACTGGAGCCTCGACGCCCTGCGGGCCGGCGCCCGGGCCGGTGCCCCGGTCTCGGTCATGGACCTGCGCGCCCTCGCCGTCGCCGCCGGCACCGTCGCGGCCTACCTGTCGCTGGGCGTCGTCGAGCACGACCCGGACGGGCCCGACGCGATCCTCCAGGAGGCCGCGCGCGTGGTGCCCCCGGGCGGGTGGCTGCTGCTCTCGGTGCCCTACTGGAACGGGGTGCGCCGGATCGGCGCGCCGTATCTGCGCCGGCAGGCCGAGCTGACGCGCGCGGCCGGCGGCCAGTTCTACCAGTACGCCTTCACCCGGCGGGAGCTGGGACGGCGCCTGGCCGCCCATGGCTTCGCGGTGCGCGTGTTTCACCCGTACGATCCAGCGCGGGTCCTGCGTAAGGCGCTGCGTGGTCTCCGCCGCGGTGCCCCGGTACCCTCGAGCGCCGCCCCGGCGGCCGGTTGGACCCCCGCGCCGACTGCGGATCGGCGCGTATGGCGCCGCGCAGCCCGGGCCCTGCTCTACTCGGGACCGGCCCTCCGGCTCTTCGGTCACATGCTGCTCGCGGTCGCGGTGCGGCGGTAGCCGGTTGCTATACTGCTCGCGATGAGCGAGCCGTCCTTCCATCTGGCGGACCTCGGGGACCGGCGCGTGCTCACGGTGGACGGGCGGGCGCACGAGACCCGCTACAGCGCCCGCGTGGTGCGGCTGCTGGTCGAGCGCAAGGGCGCCCGCCGCGCCCCGCTGTACTTCCCGTTCAAGGAGGAGCGCGCCCGGCTCTTCCTCGATCCGCTGCTGCGCTACCTGCGGGGACGCGGCGCGCGCGATCTCTCGGTCCTCGAGGTCGGCGCCTCCTTCGGGCACATGACCGAGTACCTGGCCGAGCAGCCCGAGATCGCGGAGATCCACTGCTTCGACACGGATCCCGCATTCGTGGACATCGTGCGCGCCAAGGTCGAGGAGCAGGATCTCCGCGCGGTCAAGGAGGTGCGGCTCTTCGGCAACGACGAGACGCGACGGCTGCCGTGGCCGGACGGCCGCTTCGATCTCGTCCTCGTCGTCGGGGTGGTGGAGCACCTGCCTCCGCGCAATCGCCGCGCCCAGGTGGACGAGTACTACCGGGTGCTGGCGCCCGGCGGCCACATCGCGATCCTCGACACCCCCAACCGGCTCTTCCCGCTCGAGACGCACTCGATCGGCCTGCCCCTCGTGCAGTGGCTGCCGCCGCGTCTCGCCTACGCCTACGCGCGCCTGGCCCGCCCGCGGAAGTTCGGGGCGGTGAGCTACGAGAGCTTCGTCGCCGACGGCACCGGATGGCGGAACGCCACGCTCGCCGACTGCCTGCCGTCGCGCGGCGCGGCGCGCCTCCAGGACGTGACCGAGACGGCGGGTTACGGCTGGCGGTTCTTCCGCGACACCGCGCGCTCCCGCACCCGCCGCGCGCTGCTGAAGATCCTCGCCGGCCCCGCGACCGCGCTCGGGCTGGCCGGGCGCTCGCCGTCGCTCTGCCTGCCCTACTTCAACCTGCTGTTCCAGAAGCTGTGATCCGCATCGAGATCGGGCGGCGCAACTATCTCCTGTACCTGCTGCTGCCGCATCGCCTCAAGTCGCGCCTGCTCACGCCCGACTCGCGCGCCAAGCTCGACCGCATCAATCGCGCGTTCAACGAGACGATCTACTCCGGCGCCGGGGCGAGCGCCTACGACCAGATCCACCGCTATGCCGAGGACGAGCAGCACGAGTATCCGGCGCGCCCGCTCGTGGCGGAGATCTGGCCCGAAGGCGGCTACGGCCGCGCCCTCGAGGTGGGGGCGGGGAGCGGCTACTTCACCACCCTGATCGCCCGCCACGCCCGGAGCGTGATCGCGCTCGAGCCGGTGGCCGACATGCAGGAGGTGCTGAAGGCGTCCTGCCGGACCGCGGGCGTGGACAACGTCGAGGTGCTGGGCGTGCCCGCAGCCGAGCTGCCCGCGGTCGTGCCCGCGGCGTCGGTGGACACCGCCTTCATCGTCCAGAGCCTGCACCACCTGCACGATCGGGATCGGGTCTTCGAGGCCCTCGGCCGGATCGTGCGCCCGGGCGGGCGGCTCCTGATGGTCGAGCCCCACCACAACCTCCGCCGGGTGGCGCGCCTCTTCCGGAAGTATCTCGGCGAGTACCACGCGCGCGCCTGGTGGTCCAACGAGCGGAACTGGGCGACGCACGATTTCCTGACGCGGGGCGAGCTCCGCGCGCTGTGCCGGATCGGCGGCTTCGAGGCGCCGCGGTTCGCCGGCTACTGGATCCCGTACTCGCGGCGCCTGATCCGGGATCCCGAGCGCCGCTTCGCCTTCGAGCGACGGATCGGGCGCTGGCCCGTCGTGCGCCACTGGGCGGCGGTGCTGGCCATCGAGGCGCGCCGCCGGTCCGCGGGCTGACCGTGGCCGCGCCCGCGGTGTCCGTCCTGATGGGTGTCCGCGACGGGGCCGCCTGGATCTCCCGCGCGATCGGGAGCGTGCTCGGCCAGACGCTGACGGATCTCGAGCTGGTCGTGGTGGACGACGGCTCCACCGACGCCACCGCCGCGCTCCTCTCCGGCGTCCGCGATCCCCGGCTCGTGATCGAGCGCCAGACCCAGGCCGGGCTCACCGTCGCGCTCAACCGGGCCCTCGAGCGCGCGCGGGCGCCGCTCATCGCCCGCCTCGACGCGGACGACGTGGCCCTGCCCGCGCGGCTCGAGCGGCAGCGCGCCTTCCTGCAGGGGCACCCCGAGG
>DATFUK010000340.1:0-12716 GCA_035260865.1 Candidatus Methylomirabilota bacterium
CGCGGTGACGTCGTCCTCGAGCACCTCCGGCACCACGCCCACACGGGTCGCCACCACGGGCACGGCCGAGGCGAGGTACTCCCAGAGCACGCGTGACATGCCGTCGGACTCGAGCGCGGCGTAGAGCGCCACGTCGAGCGCCGCCATGACCGTGGGCAGCTCGTCCACGAAACCCACGAGGGAGACGCGATCCGCGAGCCCGGCGGCCTGGACGAGCCCGCGCACGCGCTCGGCGAACGGCCCCTGCCCGACGAACACGAGGTGGAACGGGAGCCCGGCGGCGGCGAGGCGGGCCGCCGCCTCGACCACGGTCTCGTGGCCCTTCATGACCCGGAAGCCCGCGACCAGCCCGATGAGCGGGACGTCCACCGGCACCTTGAGCAGGCTGCGCGCGTCGCCGCCGTGGACCGGCGGCAGCTCGGGGCGGTAGCGCTCGGCGTCCACACCGCCGGGCAACGCCACCACTCGGTCCTCCGGGGCCAGGCCGGAGGCGACGATCTGGCGGCGAATGGCGTCGGTGACCGTGACGACGAGATCGGTGGCGGAGCCGTACAGCCAGCGGTTCAGCGCGTGTGGCCGGATGGGCTGCACGATGTGGCGCGTCCGCACGACGGCGCGGCGCGGGTTCGACTTCCGGTTGGCGAGCGCGGCCAGCCAGTGCTCCTTGCCGCGATGGACGTGGAACACCTGCGTCTCGGGCAGCCACGCGATGAGCCGGCGCAGGTCGCGCACGTCCAGGATCGGCGAGACGCCGCTCGCGAGATGGAGGGTCTCGAGCCGCTCGATTCCCGTCTCCTTCGCGCGCTGAATGACCCGCGCCTGACTGCTCTTCTTGCACACGAGCGTGACGTCGTGGCCGGCGCGGTCGAGCTCGACCACCGCCCGCGCGGCCCAGTACGCATCCGACGACCACCCCCGACACGAAACGATGTGCCGAATAGTCATCTCATATGCGGGGGCCCAGAAATGGCCCCCGCACTCCCCCAATTAGCGGACAACCGTTTCAGCGCTTCCCGGTATATCTCCTCCACCCGCGCCGCATGCGCGTCGGCGCCATAAAGCGCCCGCGCCCGCTCCCGCCCCGCCCGCCCCATCGCCGCCGCCCGCTCCGGCTCCGCGATCAGCGCGCGGAGGGCCGTCGCCACCGACTCGGGCCGATCGTCGTCCACCAGCAGGCCGGTGACGCCGTGGATCACGGTTTCCGGGAGCGCGCCCACGCGGCGGCCGATCACCGCGCGCCCGGCCGCCATGGCCTCGAGCGCGGCGCGGCACGACTCGTCGGAGCCCGCGCCCATCAGGGCGAAGGCGTCGAGCGCCTGGAGCACGCCGGGCAGGTCGATGTCTCGATAGCCGGTGAACAGCACCTCGCGCGAGAGACCGAGCTCGGCGACGAGCGCCTCGAGGCGCGACCGCCCCTCGCCCTTGCCGACGAGCAGGAGCCGCGCCCCCGGGTATTCCGCGAGTACCAGGCGGAAGCCGCGGATCAGCAGCTCGTGGCCGCGGCGCGCCGCGAGGCGGGCCACGCAGCCCACCACCGGGGCGCCCCCGAGGTCGAACTCCTTGCGGATGGCCGCGCCGCCGTCGCCGGTCTCGAAGCGGCCGACGTCCACCACCCCGTCCACGCGCGCCAGACGCTCGGCGGGCACGCCGGCGTGCCGGGCGCGCTCCTCGATCTCGCGGCTGACCGCGATCAGGGCGTCGGTGCGACGGTAGAGTGCGGGCGACGGCCAGCCGGGTCGCACCGCGCGGGCGTTGTGGAAGGTGCGGACGAGCGCGGCCGGGCTCCCGCGCCGCGCGAGGAAGCCCAGCCAGTGGTCGTGGGAGTGATGCGTGTGGACGACGTCCACGCTCTCGGCCCGCATGATCGCGCGCACGCGCCGCAGGTCCGCGAGCGCGCGGAGCGGGTTGCCCCGAACCTCGAGCGAGAGCCCGGGCAGCGGCTCGAGGCCGGCCTCGCGCGCCTTCTGCTCGAAGCGGTCGCCCGCGATGAGCCCGAGCAGGACGCGATGCCCGCGCGCCCGGAGGCCGGTGAGCAGGCGGATCACCGGCTCGGCGCTCCCGGTCCACCAGCGATTGGCCACGAGGTGCAGTACGGTGAGCGGCCGGCCCGGGCTCATGCGAGCAGCTCGTCGTAGACGTGGAGCAGCCGGTCGATCGAGTGGATGTGCGAGAACCGCGCCTCCACGAGCGCGCGCGCGGCCCGTGCCCGCTGCCCCGCGGCCTCGGGGTCGTCCAGCGCGCGCGCGATCCCGGCGGCGAGCGCCTCGACCGATTCGCTCTCGACGAGGAGCCCGGTCACCCCGTCGGTCACCACCTCGGGAATGCCGCCGATCCGGCTCGCCACCACCGGCACGCCGGTCGCGAAGGCCTGGAGCAGGGCCTGCGGCACGCCCTCGGTGCGGGTGGAGGCCTGCGCGAAGCAGTCCATGGTGGCGAGGAGGGCGGGCACGTCGGGGCGAAACCCGGTGAAGACGACCGCGTCCGACAGCTTCGCGTCCCGGGCGAGCTGCTCCACCCAGTTGCGCCGGATTCCATCGCCAACCAGGAGCAGGGTGGCGTCGGGCCGCTTCTCGCGGACCATCGCGAACGCCTGGAGGAGCTGCGGGTGGCCCTTGGAGCCGCGGAACATCGCGACCGAGCCGATGACCGGGCGGCCCAGGCCCAGCTCGCGCGCGGTCTCCGGCGCTCGGGCGCCGAACGGGAAGGACTCGAGGTTCACGCCGGCCGGGATCGCGATGACCCGCTCGGGCGGCACCCCCACCTCGACGACCAGCCGGCGGATGGCCTCGCCGCTCGTTATCACGCGGTCGGCGAGCCAGCGGTAGACCGGATTGAAGCCGCGGCGGATGGCGATCGAGACGTGCCGGGTGCGCACCACCGGGACGCGGCAGAGCCGGGCCGCC
Organism: Candidatus Methylomirabilota bacterium; assembly: GCA_035260865.1. Classification (GTDB taxonomy): domain Bacteria; phylum Methylomirabilota; class Methylomirabilia; order Rokubacteriales; family CSP1-6; genus CAMLFJ01. Next base: position 2,904 of record DATFUK010000340.1, read on the forward strand.
ATGCCGCCGAGCCAGGCGTCGATGGAGCTGTGCGTGTGGACCAGGCTCACCCGCTCCCGCCGGATCAGTTGCACCAGGGCGCCCAGCGCGCGCGGATCCACGGGACCGGCCATGCGGACCGGCGCGGTCTCGAGGCCGGCGGCGCGCGCCCGCTCCAGCAGGCGGCCATCGGGCTGGCCGGCCACCAGCACGCGCCAGCCGCGCTCCACCGTCCAGCGGGCCTCGTTGAGCGTGCGCACCTCCTGGCCGCCCAGGCCCGGCGACGCTTCCGTGTGCAGCACGGTCTTCACGCCACCGCCTCCCTGACCTCGTGCAGCACCTCGTCCGGCTCGATCCGGGTGAGGCACACATGGTCGATGGGGCAGCGCGGAAGAAAGCACGGCGCGCACGGGGCCGCGCGGTCGAGGGTCCGGCTCTTGCGCCCGCGCGGGGCGGTGAGCCGGCGGTCGGTGGGGCCGAACAGGGTGACGGTGGCCACATCCACCGCCGCGGCCAGGTGCGCGACACCGGTGTCCCCGCTCACGAGGCAACGCAGGCGCGCGAGCAGGCGCGGCAGCAGCTCGGGCCGGTCCCGCCCCACGAGCGACGCGATCGGTCCGCCGGCCGCCCGGGCAACCGCGGCGGCGGTGTCCGCGTCGTCGCCGGGTCCGAGCAGCAGCGGCGTCAGCCCCGCGCCGGCGAGCCGCTGCGCGAGGCGTCCGAAGGCCTCCGCGGGCCAGAGCTTCGAGCTCCCGAAGGCCGCGCCCAGGTGGAGGCCGACCAGGCGTGCGTCGGCGGCGACCCCGGCCTCGGCCAGGAGCCGCGCGATCTCGGTGTCCATCGCGTCATCCCGTCGCAGCGTCCACGCGGGCGCGGCGGCGGCACCGCCCACGCCGAGCGGGGCGAGCAGCGCCGCGTACTCGTCCACCTGGTGCCCGCGCGGCTCGGGCAGCGGGAGCGCGTCGGTGAGGAGCGCCGCGCGCCCGTCGGTCGCATAGCCCACGCGGCGCGCCGCGCGCCAGCGCCAGGCCGCGAGGGCCGACTCGATGGAGCTGGGCAAGAGGACCGCGACGTCGGCGCGCTCGGCCGCCAGCGCGCGGGCCAGGCGACGCCGCGCGGCGAGCGGTCTCGGATACGGCAGCACGACGTCGGCGACGCCCTGCCCGGCCAGCAGTGGCGCCCAGCGGCCGACGAGGGTGATGCGCGCGCCCGGCTCCGCGGCGCGGAGCGCGCTCAGCGCGGGAAGCGCCATCACGGTGTCGCCCAGCCAGTTCGGCGTGCGGACCACGATCGCCGCGCTCATGAGCAGGGGCGGCCCAGCGGGGACGCGGACAGGACGCCCGCGAGCAGGCGCGACCACGTATCCTGTCCCGATTCGAGCGCGAGCCGGACCGGCAGCACCCAGAGGGGCATCGGCGACGGGGGCAGGTCGCGGAGCCGCACCCAGTCCTTCTCGGTCGTGATCAGGCCCTGGGCCCCCTCGGTCCGGGCGTCCTGCACCAGCTCCCGCAGATCGGCCGGCGTGAACCAGTGATGATCGGGGAACTCGGCGAAGGCCACGCGCCGGATCCCCGCGGCGTCGAGCGTGTCGGCGAAGCTCTGGGGCGAGCCGAGACCGGCGAAGGCCATGAGCCGGCGGCCCGTCAGCTCGGCCACCGGGACTCGACGTCCGCTCTGCGTCTCGAGCGCATCCTCGTGGCGATAGCTCGCCGCCAGCACCGCCGCGGTCGGATTGAAGCGCCGGACCGTCGCGGTCACCGCCTCCACCGGGCCGGAGCCCCCGGGATTGGTCACCACGATCGCGTGCGCGCGGGCCAGCCCGCCGAGCGGCTCGCGGAGCATGCCGCGGGGAAAGACGCGGGCATTCCCCCACGGCGCGCGGCCCTGGACCACGAGGATCTCGAGGTCCTTGGCGAGCGTGCGGTGCTGGAAGCCGTCGTCGAGCACGAGCGCGGTGGCCCCGAGCCGCTCGACCGCGACGCGGCCGGCCTCGTGGCGATTCTCCCCCACCACCACCGCGACGCCGGGCAGGCGCTCGGCGAGCAGCAGCGGCTCGTCGCCGGCGGTGCGCGCGTCGGCCCGGACGCCCTCCCGGTCCGCGACCACGTGCACGCCGCGCGTGACGCGGCCGTAGCCGCGGCTCACCACCGCGGGCACCGCGCCCAGCTCCTGCAGCGTGCGCACCACCAGCTCCACCGTCGGCGTCTTGCCACTGCCGCCCAGGGTGAGATTGCCCACCGAGACGACCGGGCAGGGCAGCCGTCCGGTCCTCAAGATGTTCCAGCGGTACGCGAGGTCGCGGGCGCGGAGCGCGCCGCGGTAGCCGAGGCTGAGCGCGGCGAGGCCGGCCGTCACCACCGGCGTGTCGGGGTCCTCCCAGTACCGGCGCAGCAGCACCTCGGGCGCCCGGCGTGGGGTCGTCACGACGCGGCGTCCCCGGCGCGGGGCCACAGGTGCAGGCCGACCAGGTCGAGCGTGGCGCTCACCGCACCCTGGCGGCCCGCGAACGCCTCGCGAGCCGCGTCACCCATGCGCCGGGCGAGCTCGCGGTCCTCGATCAGGCGCGCGAGCTCCCGCTCGAGCTCGGGCGCATCCTTCACCACGAGGCCGCCGCCGCTGCGCTGGAGGAGCTCCGCGCCCTCGCGGAAATTGCTCATGTGCGGGCCCACCAGCACCGGTTTGCCGCGCATCGCGGGCTCCAGCACGTTGTGCCCGCCGATCGGCACGAGGCTCCCGCCCACGAAGACGATCTCGGCCAGCGCGTAGAGCGCGGCGAGCTCGCCGACCGTGTCGAGGATGATCACCGCGCCGGACACCCCGTCCGCGGGCAGGCGGCTGCGCCGGGCCGCGCGCAGGCCCCGCTCGCGGATCAGCGTCTCGACCTCGCCGGCGCGCTCCGGATGCCGGGGCGCCAGCAGCAGGGCCAGCTCCGGGCAGCGGCTCCGCGCGCGCAGGAACGCGTCGAGCACGATGGCCTCCTCGCCGCGGTGGGTGCTGCCCGCGATCCACAGGCGCGCGCCCGCGCCGAGATGGAGCCGGGTGCGCCAGCCCTCGGGGTCGTCGCCGGCCGCCTCGGGGAGCAGATCGCTCTTGAGGTTCCCGGTCACCACCACGCGCGACGCGGGCGCGCCAAGCGCGATGATGCGCCGGGCGTCCTCGTCCGTCTGCATCGCGAAGACGGAGACGTTCGCGAGGACGCGCCGCATCAGACCGCGCACCCACCGGTAGCGGCGGAACGACCGGTCGGAGATGCGCCCGTTGGCGATCATCGCGGGGATCCGGCGCCGCGCGAGGGCGCGCAGGAAGTTGGGCCACAGCTCGGTCTCGATGGCGACGAAGAAGCGTGGGCGCGCGGTGTCGAGCGCGCGGCCCACCGGTCCCGGCAGGTCGATCGGGAAGTAGCGATGGACCGCGGTGCCGGCGAGGCGCTCGCCCACGATGCGGGCGCCGGTGGGGGTGATCGTGCTGACCACGATGCCGAGCTCCGGCCAGCGCCGGCGGATCCCCTCGACGAGCGGCACCGCCGCGGCCGACTCGCCCACCGAGACCGCGTGGACCCAGCAGCGCGGCTCGGGCGGCAGCCCCTCGCCCAGCCGTCCCAGGCGCTGGGCGAGGTTCCGGCTGTAGCCCGCGCGCCGGCGACGGAGCAGGAAGGCCGGCAGGTACGCGAGGAGGCCGACGCCGAGCACCGCGGAGTAGAGCGCGTACATCAGCGGCGTGCCTCCTCGTCCACCTGCCAGCCGAGGCCGCGAAGCGCCGCTTCGACGTCCTTGCGGACCGCTTCCTCGCCGGCCCGGTCGACGGCGCGGGGGACGTGGATCGGCTCGCCGAAGCGCACCACGCAGCGGGCGAAGGGTTGCGGGATGCGGAACTCGTCCCACGAGCGCAGGCGCCACTCGCGCGAGGCGCCGACCGCCAGGGGCACGATGGGCGCGCCGGAGAGCCGCGCCAGCCGGATCACCCCCGGCTTGAGCACCTCGCGCGGCCCGCGTGGGCCGTCGGGGACCACGACCACTTCGCGGCCGCTCCGCAGGGCGCGGGCGAGCGCGCGGAGCGCTTCCCCGCCCCCGCGCGACGAGGACCCCCGCACCGGGTCGAGCCCGAAGCGGCGGATCCACCGGGCCACGATCTCGCCGTCGCGCGAGCGGCTCGTGAGGACGCGGGCGCCGCGGAGGCCGTAGAGATACGGTAGGAGCAGAAGGCGGTCGTGCCACATCGCGTAGATCAGCGGAGTGCGGGCGGCCCAGAGCGGGGCCACCGCCGTCTGCTCGCGCCGGACGCGCAGGGTGCTCGCGAGCGCGCGCAGGGCGAACGAGCCGAGGACGGGGCCGGAGGCGAGCGCGAGCGAGGCCGGGATCTTCATCCGGCCGGCGCGCTGTCGAGCACCGCGCGCGCGGCGCGCAGGCCGACGCCGGGCTCCCCGAGGCGCGCCCGCAGCTCCTTGAACCCCGCCCGCTGGGCGGTGGCCGCGACCGGGTCGTCCAGCAGGCGCGCGGCTTCCCGCGCCAGGCGCGTGCCGGTCGCCTCGCCCTGGATCAGCTCGGGGACGATCTCGCGCCCGGCCACCAGGTTGGGCAGGCCGATCCAGCGCACGTGCGTCAGGGTGCGAGCGATCAGCTCGGTGAGCCGCGAGACCCGGTAGCAGATGACCATCGGCGCGCCGAGCAGGGCCGCTTCCAGGGTGGCGGTGCCGGAGGCGATGAGGAGCGTGTCGGCCGCGGTCATGACCTCGTAGGTGCGCCCGCTCACCAGATCGATCGGTGGGATTCCGGGCCCGGCGGCGGTCATGAGCGCCGTCACCCGCTCGCGCGCCACGGTCGGCGCCAGGCCCAGCGTGAAGCGGCGCCGCGCGTCCGCGGCGGCGAGGCGCCGGGCCGCGTCCAGCATCGGAGGCAGGAGGCGCTCGATCTCGCCGGGGCGGCTGCCCGGCAGGAGGCCGATCAGTGCGTGGCCGGGATCGGCGCCGAGCCGCCGGCGGGCTTCATCTCGCGTGAGGTCGAGCGGCAGCACGTCCAGCAGCGGATGCCCGACGAAGGTCACCGGTACGCGCGCGCCCTCGTAGAGCGGCGGCTCGAACGGAAAGACCGCGAGCACCCGCTTCACCCGCCGGGCCATCTGCCGCACGCGGCCGGCGCGCCACGCCCAGAGCTGGGGCGGGATGAAGTACACCACCGGTACGCCGGCCCGCCGCGCGCGGCGCGCGAGGCGCAGGTTGAACTCCGGGAAGTCGATGAGCACGAGCGCGCGGGGACGGTCGGTCACGAGCCGGCGCCCCATGGCGCGGTACGCGCGGTAGAGGGCCGGGATGCGCCCGACCGCTTCGCTCGTGCCCACCGTGGCCTCGCCGGTCGGGTCGACGATCACCTCCATGCCTGCCGCCGCCATGTGGCCGCCGCCCATGCCGGTGAGGCGGAGCCCCGGGGCCAGCTCGCGCAGGGCCCGGCAGAGCGTGCCCCCGTGGAGATCGCCGGAGGCCTCCCCCGCCGAGAGCATGATCGCCGAGCGATCCGCGGACCGCTCAGCCGGCGTCATCGACGCTCACCACCGCGATGCCCGCCTGGTCGGCGAGCCGGACCACTTCGTCGCGGTCGAGCAGCAGCACCCGGCCCGCCGGGACGGCGAGCGCGGTGGCGCCGCCCTCGCGCATCGCGTCGAGCGTGGCCGCGCCCACGGTGGGGACGTCGAAGCGGTAGTCGTGGGAGGTCGCCACCGCCTTCACCACCACCGCCCCGGGGCCGGCGAGACGCCCGCCTCGCCGGATCGCCTCGTCGGTGCCCTCGGCGGCCTCCAGCGCCACCGTCACGCCGCGCGCCCGCACCACCGTCTGCCCGACGCCGTCGGCGGCGAGCCGGCCCGCCAGGCGGAAGCCCTCGCGGATCTCGTCCCACTCGGCGGCCACCGGCGCGCGGCGGCCGAGCGTGCCCGCGGGCAGGAGCCACGGGGCGAGGAACTCGCGCTGGTCGAGTACCTCGATGTGCATGCCCGCGAGGGTCGCGACCACCATCTGGGCGAGCGCCTCGTCCGAGAGGCCGCCCCGGGCCAGACCGAGGCCGGCCGCGTCGGCCTGGTCGTACTTCGAGAACGCGCTCGACTTCCAGAACTTGCCGACGAACACGGCCGCCCCCACGCGGTGGGCGGTGAGCCCGGCGAGCACGGCCTGGATGTCGGTGATGGTGGACGGGATGAAGGTGTCCACGGCCTCGGCCAGCCCGGGGGCGTCCTCGAAGGCGAAGGCGGCCACGCGCCACCCCCGTCGCTTGGCCTCCGCGGCCGCGCGGCCGGGCAGCACCCCGGCCCCGGCCATCAGGCCGAGGGAACGCTCCACGGAAGATCCTTCGGCCAGGCGACCTCGCCCCGGCCCTCGCGGATCATCCGCTCGATCTCCAGCGCGACGGCCAGCGACCTGAGGTCGTCCGCCTCGGGCAGCTCCACGGGCCCTCCGCTGTCGGCGGCCCGCGCGGCCGAGATCAGATGGCGGATCTCCAGCTTCAGGGGATTGTCCTTGTGTACCAGCAGGTGCTCCACGAAGGAGGCCTGGCGATAGCGGATGGACTCGCGGTTGAGCGTGTACTCCTGCGCGGCGCGCCGGTAGATCTGGATGTCCTGGTGCGAGTAGTCGAGCAGGATGTAGGCGTCGGGCTGGGTGATGGCGAGCGTGCGGATCTTCTCCTCGGTGGCGCGGCTCGCGGTGATGGTGGCCATCGCCCCCGAGTCGAAGACGATCTGCACGGTGGCCACGTCGGTGACCTGCGACTGCACCGAGGAGCCGACCGCGGTGATCTTGCGCGGCTCGCCGTCCACCAGACCCAGCACGATGTCGATATCGTGGATCATCAGGTCCATCACCACCGAATCGTTCTGCACGCGCGGCACGAAGGGGCCGAGCCGGCGCGACTCGATGAGGATGGGCCGCTCCACGATCTTGCGCAGCTCCTGGACCGCGCCGTTGAAGCGCTCGACGTGGCCCACGTGGAGCACGCGGTTCTGCTCGCGGGCGATCCGGAAGAGATCCTTGGCCTCCTCCAGCGTCGCGGTCATCGGTTTCTCGACGAGCACGTGGGCCCCCGCCTCGAGGAGCTCGCGCGCGACCGCGAAGTGCTGCTCGGTGGGCACCGCCACCGTCGCGAAGTCGATCTGCCCCGCGAGCTCGCGATGATCGCGATAGGCGCGTGCCCCGTAGGGAGCGGCCACCCGCTCCGCCTTGGCGAAATCGGAGTCCACCACCCCGACCAGCTCCACTCCCCAGATCTCGGCCAGGGCCAGGATGTGGTACTGGCCCATGTGCCCGGCGCCGACCACCGCGCCCCGGATCTTGGGCTCGGCGATCTGGCTCACGAGATCCCCTCTTCCACCGCTTCCGCCCGGTCGTGGCCGCCGCGGCCCGGGCCAGGAACGACCCCGCGCTTGGCCGTCTCCACGAACTCGACGAGATGCGCCACCAGGGGGTGATCGCCGAGCTCGGCCCGCACCCGCTTGACCGCGGAGCCGGGCGCGACCCCGGAGCGGTAGAGCAGCCGGAAGGCGGTCTGCACTTGCCGCCGCGAGGCGGCGTCGATCCCTCCGCGGCGCATGCCCACCACGTTGACCGCGCGGGCGACCGCGGGCGCCCCGTCCGCGATGACGAAGGGCGGCACGTCCTGGGTCACCTTGGAGCAGCCCCCGATGTAGGCGTAGGTGCCGATGCGGCTGAACGGGTGGATGCCGGTGAGGCCGCCGATGGTCACGCGATCCCCGACCGTGATGTGCCCGGTCAGGCCCGCGTAGTTGATGACGATCACGTGATCGCCGAGCACACAGTCGTGGGCCACGTGGCTCGAGGCCATGATGAGGCAGTGGCGGCCCAGCACGGTGTCGTGGCCCTCGTGGGTGGCGCGGTGGATGGTCACGTACTCGCGCACCACCGTATCATCGCCCAGGGTGACCCCCACCGGCGTGCCCTCGCGGAACTTGAGGTCCTGGGGCACCCCGCCGATGATCGCGCCATGCCCGATCCGGCCGCGGGCGCCCACCCGGACCCGGCCTTCCAGCACCACGTGCGCGCCGACCTCGGCGCCCGCGCCGAGGCTCACCTCGGGCCCGATGACGGAATAGGGGCCGACCCGTACGTCGGAGGCTAGCTCCGCCCGGGGATCGATCACCGCGGTGGGGTGGATCACGCCCGCCGCTCCTCCAGCTCGCGCACGCGCTTCTCGAGGGCGCGGACCCGCTTGATCAGCTCCGGGAGCTGGGTCCCGCCGGCCCAGATGCGCTTCATCTCGGCCAGCGGGCGGCTCGGGATGCCGCCCCAGACCTCCCCGGCCGGCACGTCGTTGGGCACGCCCGACTTGGCGGTGAGGATGGCGCCGGCCCCGATCTCCACGTGATCGGCGACGCCCACCTGCCCCGCGAGCATGGCTCGATTGCCGACCCGAGAAGACCCGGCGATGCCCACCTGGGAGACCAGGATCACGTCCTCGCCGACGTCGCAGTTGTGTCCGATCTGGACCAGGTTGTCGATCTTGGTGCCGCGCCGCACCACCGTGTCACCGAGGGTGGCGCGGTCGATGGCGGTATTGGCCCCGATCTCCACGTCGTCCTCGATGCGGAGGCCGCCGACCTGCGGGATCTTGCGGTGCGCGCGTCCGTCGAAGGCGTAGCCGAAGCCGTCGGCGCCGAGCACCGCGCCGGAGTGGACGATCACCCGGTTGCCGATCCGGACGCCCTCGCGCACGACGACCCGGGGGTGGAGCCGGACGTCCTCTCCGAGCACGGCCCCCGCGCCCACGAACGACAGCGCGCCCACCCGGCTGCGCGCGCCGACCACCGCGCCCGCCTCCACCACCGCGAGCGGCCCCACCGAGGCGGTCCGGTCGATCCGCGCGCCTTCGGCCACGCAGGCCGCGGGGTGCGCGCCGGGCGCGATCGGCGCCTCGGGATGGAAGAGCTCGAGCAGCGCGATCATGGCCTGCTGCGGGCGGTCGACCTGCAGGAGCGCGCCGGGCAGGCCCATCACGTCGCGGGCCACCAGGAAGGCTCCCGCCCGGCTGACTTCCGCCTGCCGGAGGTACTTGCGATCGGTGACGAAGGAGACGTGCTCGGGGCCCGCGGTCTCGAGCGGAGCGACCCCGGTCACCACACGCGCCGCGTCACCCAGCAGCGACGCCCCGAGCGCGTCGGCGAGTCGGCCGAGCGTGAACGAGGCGCCGTCGCTCACTTACTTCGTGGCCTTCTTGGTCTGGTCGTCGTAGGCCTTGAGGACTTCGTCGGTCAGGTCGGAGTCGTTCGAGTTGTAGAGCACGCCCGCGCGCTGCCGCTCGATGACGATCGCGAACCCGCGGTCCTTGCCGAGACGCTGGATGAGGCCGGCCACGTCCTGGAGGACCTTCTGGAGCAGCGCGTCCTCCTTCTTCTGCAGTTGCGCCTGGAGGTCGTCTACGAGGCGGCGCACGTCCCGCACCTTGCGCTCCATCGCGTCCTGCTTCTCGCGGCGCGCGTCCACCGAGAGGAGCTGCCCCTTCTTCTCCAGCTCGTCACGCATCTTCTCGAGCTCGGTCTTTTGCCCGTCGAGCTGGCGCTGCATCGCCGCCTTGTCCTTCTCGAGCTGCTCGCGCGCGGCCGCCCCCGCCACCGACCGGGCGAGGATCCGCTGGACGTCCACGATGGCCACCCGCCCGTTCGAGCCCGCCGCGGGCGTCTGGGCCTGCGCCCAGACCGCTCCCCCGACGCCCATCACGAGGGCCAGGCCGGTGGCCGCCCACCACACTGCGATGCGTCGCATCATTCCGCCTCCTCAGCTAGAAGGAAGAGCCCGCCGAGAAGTTGAAGTTCCCGAAGTTCTCGCCCTTCTTCTGGTCG
>DATFUK010000341.1:0-18461 GCA_035260865.1 Candidatus Methylomirabilota bacterium
CGAGACGCTCTTGCGATCGAGGGGGAAGTAGGTCCGCGCCACCCGCTGCAGGTCGGCGGCGGTGACCGCGCGGAGCCTGGGCAGGTAGTCGTCGAGGAGGCGCCAGGAACCCAGCATCTCGAAGCGTCCGAGCACCGAGGCCCGGGAAAAGACCGAGTCCTGCTGCCAGACGAAGGAGGCCTCGATCTGGTTGCGGGCGCGGGCCAGCTCCTCCTCGGGCACCACTTCCTGCTTGAGGCGCTCGATCTCGTCCACCAGGGCCTGCTCGACCGCTTCGGGCGCCTGGTCGGGCAGCGGTGCGGCGTAGAACCAGAAGAGCGACGGGTCGAGGGAGAAGTACGAGTAGTCGCCGCCCGCGCCCAGCACCATCCGCTTCTCGTAGACCAGCTTCTGGTAGAGCCGGGACGTCCGCCCGGACGACAGAAGGGTCGAGAGCAGCTCGAGCGCGGGGGCGTCGGGCGAGGTGTGGTTCGGCACGTGCCACGCGATGTTGACGACCGGGAGCTGCGCCTGCTCGCGGCGGACGACCAGCCGGCGCTCGTCGATCGCGGGCGGCTCGACCGCGGTCACCGGCGGCGGCGCGGGTCCCCGCCGGACCGCCGCGAAGTGCCGCCGCACCATCGCGAGCGCGGCGGGCACGCGCACGTCGCCCGCGATGACCAGGATCGCGTTGTTGGGCTGGTAGTAGGTGTCGTAGAACGCGCGCAGCTCGGCCCGGTTGATGCGGGCGATGTCCGACATCCACCCGATGATCGGCCAGCGATAGGGATGGGCCTTGAACGCGAGCGAGCTCATCGCCTCGTAGACGAGCCCGTCCGGGTCGTCCTCCGACCGCATCCGTCGCTCCTCGGTCACGACCTTCCGCTCGGAGTCGATCTCGGCGGCGTCGAGCAGGAGGTGCCGCATCCGGTCCGCCTCGATCCGGAGCACCAGGTCGAGCTTGTCCGCCGCGATGTTCGTGTAGTAGCCGGTCACGTCCTTGGTGGTGTAGGCGTTGTCGCGGCCGCCGTTCTCCTCGATGAGGCGCGCGATCTGCCCACGGCCGTAGGTGGGCGTGCCTTTGAACATCATATGCTCGAGGAAGTGGGCCAGGCCGGTCGCCCCGGGCCGCTCGTTGCGGGAGCCCACCCGGTAGAAGACCTGCACCGCGACGATGGGATTGCGCGGGTCGTCCTGCACGAGCACGCGCAGCCCGTTGTCGAGCGTGGCGTCGGTCACCGCGAGCTGGGGCGCGCTGGAGGCGGTCTGGCCCGTCGCGGGTCCCGTCCAGACCAAACCGCCGAGTAGCCCCGCCACCAGTATCCGCGCCACCGACGTGAGCCGGGCGCGCGCGTCATCGAGAAGGAACGCGCTCCCGTCTCCGGTCGCGACGAGGGAGAAGCCGTTGCTCAGGCCGATGAACGCACGCTCGAGGGCACCCGTCACGATGGCTCGATTATCCTATGCGGTCCCCCGGCCAGCAAGCTGACGGGCCCGCGCGAAGACGCGCTGGAGCATCGGCCGCGTGAGGCGCCCGGTGAACGTGTTCTGCTGGCTCGGGTGGAAGCTGCCCAGGAGGGTGATCCCGTCCGGCATCCGCGCGGCGACGCCGTGGCCGAAGCGCGGGAGCGGGCGCGGGACCGCCAGCCCGGCCTCCCGTCGAGCGCGCAGGTAGGCGTCCCAGCCGATCTTGCCCAGGGCGACCACGACCCGTGTCCGATCGAGGAGAGCCAGCTCCTCCAGGAGGAACGGCCGGCACCGGGCGATCTCGGCGGGCGTGGGCTTGTTGGCCGGCGGCGCGCATCGCAGGGTGGCGGTGATGTACGCTCCGCGGAGCTCCAGGCCGTCGCCCGGGTGGGTAGACTCGGGCTGGCTGGCGAAACCCGCCTCGTGCAGCGCCCGAAAAAGCCAGTCTCCGCTGCGGTCGCCCGTGAACATGCGCCCGGTGCGGTTGCCGCCGTGGGCGGCGGGGGCCAGCCCCACCAGCAGCACGGTGGCCGCGGGGTCTCCGAAACCCGGCAGCGGGCGCGCCCAGTAGTCCTGCCCGCGGTAGCGTCGGGGAGGCTCGGCGGCCGCCGCTTCGCGATGCCGCACGAGACGCGGGCAAAGCCGGCAGGCGGTAATCCGGCGCGCGAGCCCGGCGAGCGCTTCGCCACGCGACTTGTCCTTCGCGGCCGATTGCCCGACAATCACCCGGGCATGATAGCGATCGGCGTCGAGCCATGACAAGCCGCGTTCCCGCGCTCATCGTGCACGGCGGGGCGGGCGCCGATCCGGGCGGGCGCGATGAGCTGCGCGCGGGGATGCGCGACGCGGTCGGCGCGGGCTGGCGCGCCCTCGCCGCGGGCGGGAGCTCGCTCGACGCGGTCGAGGCGGCGGTCCGGAGCCTCGAGGATCATCCGCGCTTCAACGCCGGGCGCGGCTCCGTGCTGACCAGCACCGGCACCGTGGAGACCGATGCCTCGATCATGGAGGGCGATCGGCTGCGCAACGGCGCCGTCGCCGCGGTCGCCGGCGTGCGCAATCCGATCACCCTGGCCCGGCGGATCCTCGAGGAGGGCCGGCACTCCTTCTTCGTGGGCGAGGGGGCCGTCGCGCGCGCCCGGGACCTGGGCGTGCCGCTCTGCGATCCGGCCGAGCTCGTCACCGAGCCGCAGCGCCGGCGGCTCGCCGCGCTGCAGGCGGGCACCGTCGGCGCGGTGGCGCTCGACCGCTCCGGCACGATCGCGGCGGCCACGTCCACCGGCGGCACGCCCGGCAAGCTGCCGGGCCGCGTGGGCGACAGCGCGCTGATCGGCTGCGGCACCTACGCGGAGAGCACGCTCGGCGGCGCCTCGTGCACCGGGGACGGCGAGGCCATCATCCGCGTCACCCTGGCGCGCCGGGCGCTCGACATCCTGAAGATGGTCGGCGAGCCCGGTCACGCCTGCGAGGTGGCGCTGAGCGTGCTGGTGGAGGAAGGCCGCGGTCAGGGCGGGCTCATCCTGGTGGACTGGCGCGGACGGGTGGGCTGGGCGCGCTCGACCAAGCTGATGCCGGTGGGGTTCATGTCGCCGGCCCACGCCGAGCCCGAGCTGCCGTTCTGATCGCGCGCGCATGATCGACGCCGCGGATATCCGGGCGGCCCGTGGGCGACTGGCCGGCGTCATCGCCGAGACCCCCTGCCCGTACTCCGAGACGCTCTCCGCGATGACCGGGGCCCGCGTCTTCGTCAAGCTGGAGAACCTCCAGATGACCGGCTCCTTCAAGGAGCGCGGCGCGGCCAACCTGCTCCTGCAGCTCTCCTCGGACGAGCGGCGCCGCGGGGTCGTCGCGGCCAGCGCGGGCAACCATGGGCTGGGCGTCGCCTTCCACGCCGCCAAGCTCGGCGTCTCTGCCGTCATCGTCATGCCGGAGTGGGCGCCGCTGGCCAAGGTCACGTCCGCCCGGCGCCGCGGCGCGGAGGTGATCCTGCACGGGGAGAACTTCGAGGAGGCGTACGCCCGCGCCCGGGCGATCGAGGCCGAGCGCGGGCTCGTCTTCGTCCACCCCTTCGACGACGCCCGCGTCATCGCCGGTCAGGGCACCATCGGGCTCGAGCTGCTGGAGCAGGTGCCGGGCCTGGACGCGGTGCTGGTACCGGTGGGCGGCGGCGGCCTCATCGGGGGCATCGCGACCGCCATCAAGACGGAGCGGCCCTCGATCAAGGTGATCGGCGCGCAGGCCCGGGAGATCGCGGCCATGCAGGCGGCCCTGGCCGGTGACACGCGGGACCGCCTGCCGGCCGCCACCACCATCGCCGACGGCATCGCGGTGCGCCGGGTCGGCGAGCAGACCCTGCCCCTGGCCCGACGCTACGTGGACGCCGTGGTGACCGTCAGCGAGGAGGAGATCGCGAACGCGATCCTCCTGCTGCTGGAGATCGAGAAGACCGTCGTGGAGGGCGCGGGCGCGGTCCCGCTGGCCGCCCTGGCCAACCGCCGGGTCGCCCTCGAGGGCCGGACGGTCGCGCTCGTGGTCTCGGGCGGCAACATCGACGTGAACCTGATCGCCCGCGTGATCGAGCGCGGCCTGGTCAAGGACGGCCGGGTGGTCCGCCTGCGGGTGCGCCTGCGCGACCGGCCGGGCGCCCTGGCCGCCCTCACCGCGGTGGTGGCCCGGACGCGCGCCAATGTGCTCAGGATCGAGCACGACCGGGCCTTCTCGCGCGCGCCGCTGGGCGACACCGAGGTCGAGCTGACCCTCGAGACCTCCGGCCGCGAGCAGATCGAGACGATCAAGCGCCAGCTGGCCCAGGAAGGCTACGTGGCTGAAGAGCTCAGTCCGGCCTGAAGGCCGCCGTCAGCTGGCGGGATGTCTGGCAAATCGGGCCGAGGCGGCTGCCCCCGGTCCCGAGAGCCAGTCCTTGACCGTGCTGTATCCGTAGCGAAGCGCCGCGCGGCTGGCCTCGAAGCCCATGGAGGGGCCGACCAGAGGGGACGGCTTGGGCTCCGGCTGAATCACGAGGATCTGCACCTCGGGGTGCTGGAGCTTGACCGCACTGAGCCCGATATTGAAGAGGTTGAGGCTCGAGATGTGGCCGGCCTGCTCCATGATCGCGTAGAGGCCCCCGCGCCGGATCTCGGGCCCGCCCTGCTCGTTCAGGCACTGCGGCACCGCCGGGTTGACCGCGACCAGCACGTTTGCGCCCGCGTCCACCGCGAGGTCGGTGTGGCCCGTGTAACCCACGTCGCCGTCCACGTAGTCCCGTCCCCCGATCCGGTAGGGCTCGAAGAAGCCCGGGATCGCGGACGAGGCCGCGATGGCCTGCGAGATCGGCACGTCCATGAGATCGCCCTGGCCGAACACCACCCGCTCGGCGCGGTCGAGCGCGATCGCCGCGACGAGCAGCGGCTTGGGCGTCCCGCTGAAGCGGTTCGAGAGCCCCTTGGCCTGGAACGCCTCCCGCAAGTAGGCCTCGAGCGGCGACAGCGAGAAGAACCCGGCGGGCATGTCGCCGCCGCTGCGCGCGAGCAGGTCCGGCCACTCGAGTCGGAAATCGACGATGGCGCGCTTGCCGATGGCCCACATGAACTGGGCCACGTTGCGCGTCGCGGCCGCGAAGGAGCCCTTGTGGTAGACCGCGCCCCGGTTGAAGTTGAGCGGGTCGTCGCGCTCCTCGTCCAGGATCGCGTAGAGCTCGCGCGGGCGCACCCCGTTGGCCAGGAGCGCGGCGACGACCGAGCCCGCGCTCGAGCCCACGTAGAGGTCGAAGTCGTTGGCCTGGAAGCCGGGCAGTCCCTCGTCGAGCGCGGCGAGCGCGCCGACCTCGTACATGCCGCCGATGACCCCACCGCCGGCCAGGACGAGGGCCCGGCGCTCGGGGGGCCGGCTCCAGCCCATCCGCTGGAGCCAGCCACGAAGACCGTCGGGAGAGCTCACCAGCGCAGGAGCGTGGCCCCCCACGAGAAGCCGGTGCCGAAGGCCACCAGCATGACGAGGTCGCCATCCTTGATGCGGGCCTCGGACAGCGCCTCGTGGAGGCAGATGGGAACGGACGCGCCCGCCGTGTTGCCGTAGCGCTCCAGGTTGTTGAAGTACCGCTCGGCGGGGATCTGGAAGTGCTCGGCCGCCGCTTCGATGATGCGCAGGTTCGCCTGGTGGAAGAGGTAGCAATCCACGTCGCCCGCCCGCAGCCGGTTGGCGTCGAGGCACTCCTGCACGACCTCCCGCACGCGCCTCACCGCGTTCACGAACACCGCGCGCCCGTTCATGCGCGGGCGGACGCGGCCGTCGTCGATCTTCTTCTTGGACACCGGCGGGAAGGTGGACGAGCCCCACATCTCCCCGTGCAGCGCCTCCAGCGCGGTGCCGTCCGAATGGAGGTGGTGCGAGATCAGCCCGCGCGGGTGGCCCGCCTCGGTCTCCACCGCCTCGACCACCGCGGCGCCTGCCCCATCCGCGAACAGCACCGCCATGTCGCGGCCCTCGTCGGTGTAGTCGAAGGCGGACGAGAGCAGCTCCGCGCCCACCACGAGCACCCGGCGGTACATCCGGCCGCGGATCAGCTGGTCGGCCAGCGCCAGCCCGTAGACGAAGCCCGCGCAGCCCTGGGCGAGGTTGAACACCGGCGTGCTGGTGAGCCCGAGCCGCCCTTGCATCACGCAGCCGGGCCCGGGATACGCGAGATCCGGCAACGTGGTGGACTGGATGATGCAGTCGAGATCCTCGGGGCCGAGGCTCGCGTTCTTGAGCGCCATCCGGGAAGCGTCGATCGACAGGTCGGTGACGCTGAGCGTGGAGTCGATCCGGCCGTCCAGGCCCCGCTCGCGGACCTCGCGCATGAAGGCGGGCTTGTCGGGCGCCTCCGCGAGGCGCAGGAGCATGCGGTACGTGTCGGGCGACATGCGGCGCTCGCGGATGCCCGTGCGCTGGACGATCCACTCGTCGCTCGTGCTCATGCAGCGGGAGAGCAGGTCGTTGGTGACGACGCACTCCGGGACGGACATGCCCGTCGCGATGATCCGGGCCCGGAGCACGGCGCTCATGTGCCCGTGAACTTCGGCGGGCGCTTCTCGAGGAAGGCGCGCACGCCCTCGGCGTGGTCGTCGGTGGTGATGCTCTGGGCCTGGGCGTACGCCTCGAAGCCGAGCGAGGTGGACAGGTCCACCGTGGTCGAGCGGTTCAGCAGCGCCTTCGCCAGGCCGATCGCGCCCGGGGGGCCCGCCGCGATGCGGGCGGCGAGCGCCCGCGTGGTCGCCTCGAGCTCGGCCGCCGGCACCACCCGGTTGACGAGCCCGATCCGGAGTGCTTCCGCCGCGTCGATGATGTCGGCCGAGAACACCAGCTCCTTCGCCTTGGCCAAGCCGACCAGCCGCGGGAGGAGCCAGGTCCCGCCTCCGTCGGGCACCAGTCCGATCTTGGCGAAGACCTCGCCGAAGCGGGCGCGGTCCGACGCGATCACGAGGTCGCAGCCGAGCGCGATATTGCAGCCGGCCCCGACCGCGAACCCGTCCACCATCGCGATCGTGGGCTTCGGGTATTCGAAGAGGCGGATGATGAACCGATTGAGCGACTCCACGCGCGCGCGGCCCTCCGCCGCGGTCTGCCGCTTCGCGGCCATGGTCTTCACATCGCCGCCCGCCGAGAAGTGCCCGCCCCCGCCGGTCAGGATGACCACCCGGGCGCCCGCCTCCGCCTCCAGCTCGTCCAGCGCGCTCAGCAGCTCGCGCCGCATGACGAGATCGAGTGCGTTCCGCGCCTGCGGCCGGTTGAGCGTGATCGTCGCGACGCCGTCCGTCCGGTCCACCAGGATGGTGCTGTAGCCCATTGGCTTCCTCCCGCCACGGGATGCGTGGCCGGCTCAAGTATAGGCCACGCCTCTCGTCACTCCAAGCGCCCGGACCGGCGTGCTATCCTCGTTCGGGAATGATTCGGGGCTCCCATGACGCTCGCTAGCGTGCTCGGTTTGCCGGCGACCACCACGCGCGCCGTGATCGGCATGGTGCACCTCCGCGCGCTGCCGGGGAGCCCGCGCTGGGACGGCGACATGCCCGCGCTCCTGCGCGCCGCCCTCGACGACGCGCGCGCCCTGGCCGAGGGCGGCGCCGACGCGCTCCTCGTGGAGAATCACGGCGACGTCCCCTTCACCGCGCGGCGGGTGGACGCGGCCACCGTGGCCGGCATGGCGGTGGCGGTCGCGGAGATCCGCCGGGCCCTGCCGCTGCCGGTCGGTGTCAACGTGCTCAAGAACGACGTGCGCTCGGCCCTCGCGGTGGCCGCCGCCACCGGCGCGCGCTTCGTGCGCGTGAACGTCCACGTGGGCGCGGTCGCGGCCGACCAGGGCATCATCGAGTCGGACGCCCACGATACGCTGCGCTACCGACGCCTCCTGGACGTCCAGATCGGCATCCTGGCCGACGTGCAGGCCAAGCACGGCCTGCCCCTGGCCCCGATGCCTCTCGAGCAGGAGGCGCGCGACTGCTACGCGCGCGGGCTGGCCGACGCCCTCGTGGTCTCCGGCGTGGCCACCGGCGAGCCGACCCCGATGGGCGATCTCAAGCGGGTGCGCGGCGCGGTGCCCGAGGCCCCGCTCCTCGTGGGCAGCGGCGCCTCGCCCGAGACGGTGGCCGAGCTGCTCTCGGTGGCCGACGCGGTCATCGTCGGCACCTCGATCAAGCGCGACGGGCGGCTCTCCAACCCGGTGGACGTCGAGCGCGTCCGCCGTCTCGTCGCGGCCGCCCGCGGCGCGCGCGCCTGATGGCCTCCTCTCCCTCCCCGAGGGAGAGGGCCGCGGTCAGGGGCGCGGCGCTCATCCTGGCCCTCGCCCTCTCCGGCTGCGCCCTGATCACGCCGCGCCCGGCGCCCGATCCGGTGCGGCTCCGCATCGCGGACCTCATCCTGATCGGCTTCAACGGGACCCAGGTCGCGGGCAACGAGGAGATTCGCCGGCTCGTCTGCGACGTCAAGGTGGGCGGCGTCCTCCTGTTCGAGCGGTTTGCCGCGTCCGGGCAGCCGCGCAACATGGTGAACCCGACGCAGGTCACCGAGCTCACCCGCGACCTGCAGGCCCTCGCGGCCCGGTGCACGGGGCGTCCCCTCTTCATCGCGGCGGACGCGGAAGGCGGCCGGGTCATGCGTCTCTCGCCGCGCCTCGGCTACGCGCCGACGCTGCCCGCGCGGGAGCTGGGCGACCGCGACGATCCCGCGTTCACCCAGGCGGAGGCCCGGCGCATGGGGGACATGCTCCGCGAGGCCGGCATCAACTGGAACCTGGCCCCGGTGGTGGACGTCGCGCTGAACCCGACGAACCCCGCGGTGGTCGCCCTGGGCCGGGCGTATTCGGGCGATCCGGAGCGGGTCGCCGCGCACGCCCAGGCCTTCGTGCGCGGCATGCACGAGGCCGGCGTGCTCACCTCCCTCAAGCACTTCCCCGGCCACGGGTCGAGCCGGAGCGACTCGCACCTGGGCTTCACCGATGTGACCGACACCGCCCGGCTGCGGATCGAGCTCGCGCCCTTCCGCAGCATGATCGCGGCGGGGCTGGCGGACAGCGTCATGACCGCGCACGTCTTCAACCGCGGCCTCGATCCCTGGGACCCGGCCACGCTGTCGCGCTTCACCGTGCAGCGCGTGCTGCGCGGGTGGCTGCACTACGACGGGGTGGCGGTCTCCGACGACCTGCTCATGGGCGCCATCGCCCAGCACTACGGGCTGGAGGACGCCGCGGTGCTCGCGCTGGGCGCCGGGGTCGACGTGCTGCTGATCGCGCAGAACACCGGCGGCAAGCAGGACGACCGCGCGGCCGAGCGCGTGATCGCCGCCATCACCCGCGCCCTCGCGGCCGGCACCCTCAGCGAGTCCCGCATCCGCGAAGCGGTCGCCCGCGTCGACACCCTCCGCGCCAAGCTTCGATAGGGACTACCCGCCGCGGAGGGATTGGAGGAAGCGCTCGACGTCCGCGCGGGTCGGGAGGGCGTCCTGGGCACCGCGGCGGGTGCAGGTCAGGGCGGCGGCCGCGCTCGCGAGAGGAATGATCTGCTCGACGCTGCCGCCGGCGGCGAGACCGACCGCGAGGGCGCCGTTGAAGGCGTCGCCCGCACCGGTGGTGTCCACCGCCTCCACCGGGAAGGCCTCGTAGTGCACGACCGAGTCGCCGTCGCACACGAGCGCGCCCTGCTCGCCGAGCGTGATGATCACGGTGCCCGCGCCGCGCGCGACCAGCCGGGCCGCGGCCTGCCGGCCCGAGTCGAGATCCGAGACCTCGATGCCGGTCAGTGCCAGCACCTCCCCCGCGTTGGGCGTCAGGTAGTCCACCAGGCCGAGCATCTCGTCGGACAGCTCCTGCACCGGCGCCGGGTTCAGCACGGTGGTGGCGCCGTGTCGCCGCGCCGTCTCGAGGGCCCAGCGCACCACGGGCACCGGGACCTCCAGCTGGCAGAGGACGACCTCGGCCCAGGCCAGCGCGTCCTCCCCTCGCCGCGCCATGTCGACGGTCAACCGGTGATTCGCTCCGGGCGCCACCCCGATCTGGTTGTGCCCCTCGCGATCCACGAAGATCAGCGCGGTACCGGTGGCCGCGTCGGGCGTGGTCACGAGCCCGTCCACGCCGATGCCCTGCTCCAGGAGCCCCCGGCGGATGTCGCCGCCCGAGTCGTCGTCGCCGACGCAGCCGATCATCCGCACCTCGGCCCCCAGGCGCCGCGCCGCCACCGCCTGGTTGGCCCCCTTGCCGCCCCGGTTCACCAGCAGCGTGCCCGCGGAGACCGTCTCGCCCACCCGAGGCAGGCGCGGCAGGGCCACCGTGAAGTCGACGTTCGCGGAGCCGATCACGCAGAGACGGGGCACAAACGCTCCAGAACCATCTGCAGCACGCGCTCGGCGTCCACCTCGACCGCCACCCGGCAGGTGGCCCCGCGCTTGCGATGCGAGGGAATCTCGCGGCGATCGGCCAGCGAGAGGCCGCGCGTGAGCCGGCCCTCGCACTCGACCTCGACGTGGAGCGGGTCGAAGGTGACCAGCGAGGGATCGAGGGCCACCGCCATCGCCAGCGGATCGTGGAGCACGATGCCGCCGCTCTCCCGCTCCGCGCCGAAGGCGAAGCCGTGCAGGGTGAAGTCCAGGATGAAGCGGGCGACCCGGTCGGAGCAGCGCAGCAGTCGCTCGGTGAGCGCGGCCTGGGCGAGCACCACCCGGCGCGTCACGTCGAGCGGGACCAGCTCCACCGGGAGGCCCGCGTCCAGCACCGCGGCGGCCGCCTCCGGGTCCACGTAGAAATTGAACTCGGCGGCCGGGGTGATGTTGCCCGGCACCGCGATCGCGCCGCCCATGACCACGATGCGTCCCGCCCGCCCAAGCCGGCGGGGGTCCTGCTGGAGCGCCAGGGCCACGTTGGTCAGCGGCCCCAGGGCCACGATGGTCAGCTCCGCGCCCCAGCGGTCCACCGCGTCCAGAATCACTTCGGGCCCCGATCGCATCTCAAGGGGGCAGGTCGGCTCCGGGTAGCGGGGCCGTCCGTCGGGCTCCACGAAGCGCTCGAGGTTGCCGAGCCCGTCCTGGCCGTGCACTTGATGCGCGGTGACCAGCGCCCGCTTGAGCGGGGCGGAGGCGCCGACGGCCAGGGGCGGCAGCGGCTCGGGCGCGGCGACCGCGAGGATGCGCCGGGCGTTCGAGGTCGCGCGCTCCACCGCGACGTTGCCCGCGACGGTGGTGACGGCTTCCACACGGGCGTCGGCCGAGCGCAGGGCGAGCAGGATCGCGAGCGCGTCGTCGATGCCGGGGTCGGTATCGATCAGGAGGTGACGGGTCATTGACAGGCTCCGCGGGCGTTCGTATCATACGCGCCATCCCGGCGCAAACCTGGCGCAAAGGAGGACTCGGATGCACATCCGGATCACGTACTGCGGCGAGTGAAACTATCTCCCCCAGGCCTCCAGTTTGCAGGCCGCGATCAAGAGTAAGTACGGCATCAACTCCGAGCTGCGGGAAGGCGTCGGGGGCATCTTCACCGTCGAGGCCGACGAGAAGATGATCTACGACAACCAGGTCACCTTCCGCTTCCCCGAGGATCAGGAGATCTTCACCGAGATCGACAAGCTCAAGGCCTGATCTCGCGCTCGATACGGTCCCGGAACGCCGGGTCGGCGACGTGGAGCAGCTCCCGCGCCCGCCCGGCGTCGCTTTTTCCGCGCAGCGCCGCCACCCCGTGCTCGGTCACCACGTAGTCCGCGAGGAACCGCGGAGTGGTCACCCGCGCGCCCGCGGCCAGACGCGGCACGATGCGGGAGACCGTGCCCCGGCTCGCGGTGGCGGGCAGCGCGATGATGGACCGGCCCCCTTCCGCGCGCACCGCCCCCAGCACGAAGTCGAACTGGCCGCCGATGCCGGTCACCTGGCGGCCGTCCACGCTCTCCGCGTTCACCTGTCCCCAGAGATCCACCTCGAGGGCCGAGTTCACCGAGACGAAGTCGCCGAGCGCTCCCACCACCTCGGGATCGTGCACGACGTCGGAGGGCTCCATGTTGATCAGCGGGTTCTCGTGGCTCCACTGGAAGAGGGCGGCGGTGCCCATGATCTCGCCCACGTCCATGCGGCCCGGGTGCAGCCGCTTGCGCGCATTGGTGATGACGCCGCTGCGCACCAGCGGCAGCATGTGCTCGACCAGGAGCGAGTGCACGCCCAGGTCCTTCTTGCCCGCGAGCGCCTCCATCACCGCCTGCGGGATCGAGCCGACGCCCACCTGCAGGGTCGCCCCGTCCGGGACGAGGTCGGCCACGTACCCGGCGATGCGCCGCTCCACCTCCCCGACCGGCGTGGGCGGGTACTCGAGGAGCGGATGGTCCACCGCCGTCCACACGTCCACCTGCGAGCGATGGAGGAAGGCGTTGCCCAGGGTGCGCGGCATCCGCGGGTTGACCTGGGCGATGACGAGCGGGGCCCGGCGGGCGGCGGGCAGCGAATAGCTGACCGAGACGCCGAGGGAGAGATGCCCGCCCCGGTCGGGGGGCGCGGTGTGCACCAGGACCGCGTCGGGGGCCCACGGGCCGCCCGCCGCGAACAGGCTCACCGTGTCGTGGTAGCGCGCGGGGACGAAGTCCACGTCGCCCCGCGCCGCCGCGGCGGCGAGGCGCGTGGACATGTGCCACGTCGCGAAGCGGATCTTGCCCGCGTAGGCGGGCGCGCCGAATGGATAGTCGTCGAGCCGGAGCCCGCCCATCACGGTGAGCGGCGCCAGCCGGTCGGCCTGCCGCAGGATCTCCACGACGAGCGCGGTGGGATCGCCGCACCCCGGAGCGAGGAGGACCCTCATGCCGGGGCGGAGACGGCCGACGGCGTCGGCGAGCGTGGCCTGCTCGAATGGGCGACCCATGAAGCCCGGGTAGTATAATCGCGCGCAGCCCATCCCGGGAGAGGAGTCGCCCATGCCGAAGCTCATGCAGCCCATCAATCCGCCGAGTCTCGCGAAGCCCGCCGGTTACGCCCACGGCTGGGAGGTCCAGGGCGGGAAGACCGTCTACATGGCCGGTCAGGTCGCGCTGGACAAGGACGGCCACGTGGTCGGCCGCGGCGACATGGTCGCCCAGTTCCGCCAGGTCTGCGAGAACCTCAAGGCGATCCTGGGCGCGCGCGCCGGCCAGATGAACGACATCGTCAAGCTCACCATCTACGTGCTCTCCAAGACCGAGTACAAGGCGCGCGGGCGCGAGATCGGCGCGGTGTACCGCGAGTACTTCGGCCGGCACTATCCGGCCATGACCCTCGTCGAGGTGCGGGGCCTCTACGACGACGACTGCCTGATCGAGATCGAAGGCGTCGCGGTCCTCGACTGACCGCCATGCCCGTCCATCCGCAGTGGGTGACGACCGGCTTCGAGTTCGACGGCCACCGGATCGTGGGCTATCGCGGCGTGGTCCGGGGCATCACGGTGCGCTCGCGCAATCTCATCGTGAATCTGGGTGCCACCATCCAGACCCTCTTCGGCGGCAACATCACGCTGTACACCGAGCTGTGCGAGCGCGCGCGCCAGGAGGCGTTCGACCTCATGCTGGAGCACGCCGCCCAGATGGGCGCCAACGCGATCGTGGCCATGCGCTACGACGCCAACGACGTGGCCGCGGGGGTGACCGAGGTGCTCTGCTACGGCACCGCGGTCGTGATCGAGCCGGTGACCCGCTGAGGCCGGCCGGTGCGAGGATCCGGGGCCACCCGGGCCTTGCCGAGCTGGAAGCGGGACTATACTCTCGGGCCGAGTGAAAACCAACAGCGCCCCACGGAAGAGGCCCTCATGACGACGAATCGGCCGGTGCGATGAGCCGGCTCGCGCGAGCGGGGGCGGCCAGGCGGACCCGGCCGGCGCGGGCCCAGCGCGCCGCCACGATCAAGCCGGGAGGCCGCGACGTGCTCCTCGTGGTGGACGTCCAGAACGACTTCATCCCGGGCGGGGCGCTCGCGGTGAACGAGGGCGACCTGATCGTTCCCCTGGTGAATCAACTCGCGGCGGGCTTCGAGCACGTCATCATGACCCAGGACTGGCACACGCCGGGCCATATCTCCTTCGCCTCGGCGCATCCCGGCAAGAAGCCCTTCGAGACCACCAGGCTCGGCTACGGCACCCAGGTGCTCTGGCCGGACCACTGCGTGCAGGGCACGGCCGGCGCGGATTTCCACAAGGACCTCGAGATTCCCCACGCCGAGCTGGTCATCCGCAAGGGCTACCGCAGGCAGATGGATTCCTACTCCGCCTTCTTCGAGGCCGACGGCAAGTCCACCACCGGGCTCTCCGGCTACGTGCGCGATCGGGGCTTCCGCCGGGTGTTCCTGGTCGGCCTCGCCACCGATTTCTGCGTCTGCTGGTCGGCCCTGGACGCCCGCAAGGTGGGCGTGGGGGCACTCGTGATCGAGGACGCCTGCCGGGGCATCGACAGCAACGGCTCGCTGGCCAAGGCGTGGGACCAGATGACGAAGGCCGGGGTGAAGCGCATCCGGTCCGGCGATCTGTCGGCCTAGGGTGGCCAGCCGCCGTGCGGCCTCCGTGGCGCTCGCGCTGGCCGGCGCGGTCGTCGCGATCGCCCTCTCCGCGCCCGCCTTCCGGGGGCTCGAAGCGGAGCACCAGGTCTCCTACCGGTACGTCGTGCTCGGCTACGTGACCGACGCGGCCAACCGGGGGCGGGTCGGGGTGCGGGTGGAGCTTCGGCGCGAGAAGACGGGATTCTCCTACCTGGGCGAGACCGATGCCGACGGCTTCTACCTGATCGTGGCCCGGCTCGGGGACGAGAGCGCGGGGGAGGCCCTCCAGCTCCGCGCGGAGAATCAGGCCCTGAGCCTGACCGCGCGCTTCGATCCCGCCGACCACGCCACCGAGCGTGGCACCCGGGTGGACTTCACCGCCCGCAAGCCGGTCGAGAGCCCGACGACCTTCGCGGGCACGCTCAAGCGGTACCTCGCGCAATGAAGGGCGACCGGTTTTATGCGGTGGTCCGGGGGATTGGCCGGTTCTGGCTCTGGTTCTTCTTCAAGGACGTCGACGTGGTCCGGGCGGACCTGGTGCCGGCCTCGGGCCCCGTGCTCCTCTGCATCAACCACCCGAACAACCTCATCGACTCCCTGCTGGTCGGCGGTGTCCTCCCGCGGAAGGTCCACTACCTGGCGACCGCGGCCCTGTTCCGCAATCCCCTGGTCGCTCGCTTCCTCGCCGCCTGCGGGGCGATCCCCGTCTACCGCAAGCAGGACGATCCCGGCAAGATGGATCGCAACGCGGACGCGTTCGCCGCCTGCTTCCGGGCCCTCGAGGGCGGTCGGCTCGTCGGCATCTATCCGGAGGGCACGACCCATTCGGAGAGCCGCGTCCAGCGGATCAAGACCGGTGCCGCGCGCATCGCGCTCGACTACCAGGCCGCGGGGCGCGGGGCGCCCCTGGTCCTCATCCCGGTGGGCATCACCTTCGAGGCCCGCAAGGCCTTCCGCGGCCACGTCCGGATCTCGTTCGGCGAGGCGATCCCGCTCGGCCCCTACGCGGCGACCTACCGTGACGAGCCCGCGAAGGCGGTCGAGGCCCTGACCACGACGATCCAGTGGGCCATGGAGAGCGAGATCCTCCACGTGGGTCGGCCGGAGCGGCAGGATCTCATCCGCGCCGTCGACGAGATCTACCGCAGCGACCTGATCCGCGAGCTCCAGGAGGAGCGCGGGCTCGGGACACGGCAGATCGACCCACTGCGCCTCTCCCGCGCGATCGCGGACGCCGCGGCCCACTTCGAGGAGCGCGACCCCGAGCGGGTGGCGCGGCTGTGGGCCGCGGTCCAGAAGTACCGCGCCATGCTCGCCGCCTACCACGTGCGGGACCAGGCGGTGCGCGCCCGCGCCCAGCGTCCCCCCGCGCGGACCCGGCTGCGGCGCTCCTGGGAGGCCTCGATCGGGCTCCCCTTCTTCGCGTACGGACTGGTCGTCAACGGCCTGCCCTACCTCCTGCCGCGCTGGATCGCGCGCCGCACCGCACGCAAGGAGACCGACTACGCCACGACGCGCCTGCTCGCGAGCATCGTGGCGTTCCCGCTCTTCTGGGCGGTCGAGATCTGGATCGTGTGGCGCCTCCTGGGGCCGGCGTGGGCGGCGGGCTTCTCGCTCTCGCTGCCGCTGAGCGGGCTTCTCGCCTATCGCTATCTCGGAGGGATGGGCCGGCTCCGGAACCAGCTCCGCTTCGGCGTTCTGTCCCTCACCCACCGCCAGTCCGCCACCCGGCTGCTGGCCGAGCGGCAGGCCCTGGTGGCCGAGCTCGAGCGCGCCAAGGACGACTACCTGGCCGCGACGCGGGGGAGCAGCTTTTGACCGTCCATCGGCTGGAGGAGCTCTCCACGCCGCAGCTCGACGCGCTCGATCGGACCCGCACCGTGGTGATCCTCACCGTGAGCCCGCTCGAGACGCACGGCCCGCATCTCCCGCTGGGGGTGGACGCCTTCACCGCGCGCCACTTCAGCGAGTCCATCGCGGAGCGACTGGTCGCGGACCGGCCGGGCTGGTCGGTCGTGCTGGCGCCCACCCTCCACCTGGGCTCCTTCACCTTCGACTCGGTGGGCACGGTGCCCGTCCGCCAGCGGGTGGTCCGCGACGTGGTGGTGGACTACGGCTCCGCGCTCGGCCGCGCCGGGTTCCGCCACATCCTGGTGTCGAACGGCCACGGAGGGCCGGGACACCTGGTCGCGCTGGAGGAGGCGGCGGCCATCGTGTCCCGACGCCACCGCATCACCATGGCCTCGTTCACCGGCCACCTCGTCTGGGAGTTCCTGCGCGGCCGTCTCCTGCCCCGCATCGAGGCCGGTCTCGGGCGGCCGCTGTCCGAGCCGGAGCGGGCGGCTTTTTCGGAAGACGCGCACGGCGGGTGGTGGGAGACTTCGATCATGCTCGTGCTGCGTCCCGATCTGGTGGACGAGGGCTACCGGCGGCTGCCCGCCGCGCGCTACTCCTTGGTGGAGCGGCTTCGCCCGAACTACGCCGTGCGCGACGGCGGCCCCGGGTACGTCGGACATCCCGCGCTGGCCGACCCGGCCTTCGCGCGGATCACGAGCCAGGTGCTGATGGACGAGGCGATGGGCGTGGTGGATGGGCTCCTGGACGGGCAGCTCCGGCCCTCCGATCGCCGCTCGCCGTTCTTCGCGATCCCGTTCTTCCGCACCAACTTCCGCCCGCTCGCGGCATCGGCCGCGGCCCTTCTCGCCGGGTTCACCGCCTGGCGGATCCTGGGCCGGCAAAGGAGACCACGATGAAAGCCTACGTCCTCATCGAAACGGCCGCCGGCAAGACCAAGAACGTGAAGAAGGCGCTCGCCAAGATCAAGAGCCCGCGCGCCACCGTCGCCGCGATGGACGCGGTCACCGGTCCCTACGACTTCATCGCGGTGGTGGACGGCCAGACCCTCGACGCCATCGGCAGCCTGGTCACCGACTCCATCGGCGTCATCGACGGCGTGACCCGGACGACGACCTGCGTCGCCGTGACGGTCGGCGGCTAACCTCCTCTCGCATGAGCCCAGGCCACAACGCGAACCAGGTGGTCGCGTGCGTCGCCTACGCGGAGGGCCGCCGCGTGGCGAACGTGGCGCTCGCGGACATCAGCGAGGCCCTCAAGCAGGAGGACCGCTTCGTCTGGATCGGCCTCTACGAGCCGGATGAGCCACTGCTCAAGGAGGTGCAGGCCGAGTTCGGGCTCCACGACCTGGCCATCGAGGACGCCCACCTCGCCCACCAGCGGCCGAAGCTCGAGCGCTACGGCGACTCGCTCTTCATCGCGCTCCGCACCGCGCAGCCGGACCGGGAGCAGGGGCGGACCGCCTTCGCGGAGACCCACCTCTTCGTGGGCTCCCGCTACGTGGTCTCGGTCCGGCACGGGGCCTCCCTGTCCTACGCGGACGTGCGCGCGCGCTGCGAGGGGCAGCCGCAGCTCCTCGCCAAGGGTCCCGCCTTCGTGCTCCACGCCATCATGGACTTCGTGGTGGACCAGTACTTTCCGATCGTGGATGGGCTCGAGGACGGCCTGGATGCCCTCGAGGACGAGATCTTCAACGAGCGCATCAGCCGCGACACGACGATGCGGATCTACACCCTCAAGCGCGACCTGCTCGAGATCAAGCGGGGCGTCTCCCCGCTCGTCGACATCTGCAACCGCCTGATGCGGGCCGATCACGACCTGATCCCCGACGACGCGCGGCCCTACTTCCGCGACGTCTACGATCACGCGATCCGGATCAACGAGAAGGTGGACGCCCTCCGCGAGCTGCTGGGGACCGCGCTCGAGGCCAACCTCTCGCTCACCACCATCGCCCAGAACGAGGCCACCAAGCGCATCACCGGGTGGGCCGCCATCTTCGCGATCCCCACCATGATCGCGGGGGTCTACGGCATGAACTTCGAGGTCATGCCCGAGCTGCAGTGGCGCTGGGGCTATCCGACGGTGATGTCGGTGACGGTGATCCTCTGCGGCATCCTGTACTACCGCTTCAAGCGCTCCGGCTGGCTCTGATAGAATCACCGCGG
>DATFUK010000342.1:0-23495 GCA_035260865.1 Candidatus Methylomirabilota bacterium
CGCCTGGGAACGGGTCGCTCGGATCGAGCGACAGCGTGGCGCGGCTCGTCATCCAGGCCCGTCCGGTGATCTCGGGAATCACGGCCGGAGTGCCCGCAACGTCGGTGAGGCCCGCAATCCGCCCCGTGAAGAGCGTGCCGATGATGGACTCGTGGCCGAACGCGTCCCCCACCCCGAGCCGGCCGCGGGCGTGGAGATTGGCCAGCCGCGCGGAGGTCCCGGTCCCGCAGGGCGAGCGGTCGAGACCGGCGGGCGCCACCACCACCGCGTTGCGGAGCTGCGCGTCGGGCCGCCGCGCCGGCTCGTGGAACTGCACGTAGAGCAGCCCGCGCGCCTCCGGCATCGCGGGATGCGCCAGCGGCACGCGCGCCTCGATGGCGTGCCGGATCCGCTCGCCCACGTCCACCAGCCGCGCCGCTTCCTTCGGCTCGAGGACCAGGCCGCAGGCCGCCGCCTCCACCAGCGCGTAGAAGTGGCCGCCGTAGGCCAGGTCGAACCCCACGCGGCCGAGTCCCGGCACCTCCACGTGCAGGTCGAGCCCCGCCGAGAACGCGGGCACGTTGCGGATCGTCACCGAGGTCGGCCGCCCCGGCCCGCTCGCGACGCGGCAGGAGACCAGCCCGGCCGGCGTGTCGAGCGTCACGGTCGCGACCCCGCCCGGCGCGGCCACCCGCCCCGTCTCCACCAGCATGGCGCCGAGCGCGATGGCCCCGTGCCCGCACATGTGCACCGGGCCGAGCGGCTCGATGAACAGGACGCCCACGTCGGCCCCCGGGGTCACCGGATCGGTCAGGATCGCGCCGCACATAGCGGCGTGGCCGCGCGGCTCGTAGAGTGCCATGCCCAGCAGGTCACGGCCGTGCGCGGCCAGGTGCTCGCTCTGCTCCATGAGGGACGCGCCGGGGACGCGGGGCACGCCGTCGACGATGAACCGCATGGGCTCGCCCTCGGTGTGGTAGTCGATCACCGAGAGCGTGCGCGCGGACGGCCGCGTCACCGCGCGGTCTCCAGCAGCTCGTGCAGGATGCCCTCGCGGAGCCCGCGGTCGCTCACCACGAGGTGCTCGCGCCGGAAGCGGGTCATCGTGGCCAGGCAGATCACGATGCCGGGAATGATCACGTCCGCGCGGCCCGGCTCGAGACACGGCAGCCGTCCCCGGTCGGCGACGGAGAGCGCGCCGAGCCGGGCCAGCTCGCGCTCCACCGCCGCGCGGCCGAGCCGATGGCCGTGAACCCGCGCCGCGTCGTAGGCGGAGAGGCCGAGGTCCAGCGCGGCCAGCGTGGTGACGGTGCCCGCGGTGCCGACCAGCTCGTCGACCGCAGCCGACGCGATCGCGTCCGGCACCTCGGCGGCCAGCCGGCGCTCGACGCGCTCCCGCATGCGCGCGAAGCGATCCCACCGCACCGGCCCCGGCTCGCCCCATTCCTCCACGAGCGGCACCACCCCCAGCCGCAGGCTCACCGCCGCCGCGGTCTCACCGTCGCGGGCCAGCACGAACTCGGTGCTGCCGCCCCCGATGTCGAAGAGGACGAACGAGTCGCCGAGGCCGGGAAGCCCGGAGGTGACGCCCTGGAGCGTCAGGCGCGCCTCGTCCTCGCCCGAGACGACCTCCACGGACTCGCCCGATTCCGCCTCCAGGCGCGCGACGAACTCCGCGCGGTTGCCCGCCTCGCGGACCGCGCTGGTGGCCACGATGCGGACGCGCGTGGCGCCGAGCCCACGCGCGTCGCGGGCAAACTCGGCGACCGCGGCGGCGGTGCGCCGCATCGGCTCCGGGAGCAGCCGGCCCGCCCCCGCCTGCCCTTCCCCGAGTCGCGTGACCCGCTGCGTCTGATGGAGCGGGCGCCACGCTCCCCCGTCGGTCTCGACGACGAGCAGGCGAACCGTGTTGGTGCCGAGATCGACGGTCGCGAGACGCCGCGGCCGCTCGGTCACGCCCGGCCGCGGAGAGTGAGCGCGTCCGCGACCGCTTCCCGGACCCGATCGGGCTGCACCGGCTTCACCAGCATCACGTCCACCCCGCATTCCCGGAGCCGATCCTCGTGGAGCCGGCGGCCCCATCCGGTGAGCAGCACCACCGCGGTCCCGGGACTCCGCTTCTTGATCGCGGAGGCCAGGTGCAGCCCGGATCGATCGCGCAGTGCCAGATCGGTGAGGACCACGTCGATGCCGCCCAGCCCGAGCCGCGCGAGCGCGGCGTCCGCGTCCGGCACCGCCTCCACGCGATGGCCCACCGCCATGAGGGTGTCCATCACCTCGGTGCGGATGCCTTCCTCCTCCTCGACCACGAGGACGGAGCCGGTGCGCTCGGCGGGGGCACGGGATTCGGTCGTGGCCGCGGGCGCCGGCTTCGCCGGCTCCGGCGCGGGCGGGGCGGGCCGCAGCCCCACCGCGGGCAGCCACAGCGTGACCCTCGTGCCGCCGCTCGCGCCCGCGCGGTCCAGCTCGAGGCGTCCGCCCGCGCGGAGCACCACCGCCTCGGCGACGCTCAGCCCCAGTCCCAGGTGGCCGGGCCGCGAGGTGAAGAAGGGATCGAAGACGCGCGGGCGGATCTCGGACGGGATGCCCTCCCCGGTGTCGACGAGGACCAGCTCGGCGCCGTCGGCGTGGCTGCGGGTGCGCACGGCCAGGGTCCCGCCCGCGGGCATCGCCTCCACCGCGTTCAGCACGAGGGCGACCACCGCCTCGCGCAGCGCGGTGGCGCCGGCCTCGACCGGCGGCGTCACGCCCAGCTCCGCGGTCATCTCGATCGCGCCGCGCGACCCGGGCTCGGCCCGGAGACGCGCGCGCGCGAAGCTCACCGCCTCCTGCGCGATCGCCGGCAGCTCGGCCACCGCGCCGCGCTGATCGGCCTCCGCCAGCCCGAGCAGGCGCTGGAGCAGATCGGTGCCGCGCCAGGCGGCTTCCTCGAGCGCGACCAGCCCTTCGCGCAGCGGATCCTCGGGGGCGCGGGCGAGCAGGAGTTGCGCCCGACCGAGCAGCGTCGCGAAGACCGGGTGAAGCTCGCGGGTGAGCCCGGCCCCGAGGGCGGCCAGCACGCGCGTCCGCTCGCCCCGTCCCACGTCCACCTGCTCGGTGTCGCGCTCGGCGAGCGCGTGGCGGCTCTCGGCGAGCTGGCGCTCCGTCTCGAGCGATCCGGCGGCCAGGGCCGCGAGCATCAAGGCGGACTCGGTCTCCTCCGGCGAGAAGTCGCGCGGCTCGGGATCGGCCAGGCAGAGGAGCCCCACCACGCGGCCGCGGGCGCGCATCGGCACGAGCAGGGCCGCGCGGATTCCCTCCTCCTCGAAGAGCCCCGGCCGGCCGGCCGGGCGCCGGGCCTGAAGGTCGCGGATCGCCACCGGCGCCTCGGCCGCGAAGCCTTCGACGAGCACGTCGTCGTCCGCCCGGAGCCGCTCGAGCCCGACGCTGGCCAGCAGGCCCGCGCCCGCGAGCACGTCGACGCGCCCGGGCCCGGAGCCGGCGAGCGCGAGGGCCCCACGCACGCCGGCCAGCCGGCAGCCCGAGTCGGCGGCACGGGCCAGGATCTCGCGCGGCTCGCGGGCGGGAAGGTTCGCGTCCACGAGACCGCGCAGCTCCCGCAGGTGCGCGAGGTGATCGCCCCGGCGCTCGAGCAGTCGCTGGTGGACGAGCGAGGAGCCGACGCGGTCGGCGATGACCAGGAGCAGGAGCACGTCGGTGGTGGTGAACGGCGCGCCGAGATCCTGGCGGCCTGCGAAGAGAACGCCGGCCGCCTCGCCCTCGGTCCGCACCGGCACCGCGATGCCCTGGCGCATCGGGAAGCGCTCGACGAACGGATCGCGGGCGGTCGGCTCGGCGGCCGCGTCGTAGGTCAGCACGCGCTTCTCGGCGAAGACGCGCCCGACGAGCCCCTCGCCCGGATCGAGCACCACGCTCTCCATGTCGTCACGTCGGAAGCCGCGGCCCGACCGGGGCACGAGCCGCCCGGTCGCGTCGTCCAGGACGAAGAGGAGCGTGCGATCGGCGGCCAGCAGCCGGGACACCCGATCCATCGCCAGCCCGAACAGCTCGCCGGGCGGCAGCCCGAGCGGCGGGACCGACAGGATCTCCTGGAAGATGTCGAGGGCGTGGGCGTCGCGGTCGGGGGAGCGCGCCGGGCCCGGCCCATCGCCCAGGCGCTCCCGGAGGCTCTCGAGCGCGTCGCCCAGCTGAGAGAGCGCGGTGCGGACGGAGTCGCCGCTCATCGCGGGACCCTCCAAATCACTTCCCGGCGAGCGTGCGGATGAACCGGACGACGGCCCAGCGGTCGTTCTCGGGCAGGTGCCGCCAGGAGGGCATGGCCCCCCGCCCGTTGGTCACCTTCCAGAAGATCTCCCCGTCCGATTCGTCCTGCACCCGCTTCGACGTCCAGTCCGCCGGCTTGGGGTTCAGCGCGATCGCGGCCGGCCCGTTGCCCTTGCCGAGGGGCCCGTGGCACGACACGCAATTGATCTTGGCGACCTTCTCACCCTGGTCGATCGTCTTCTTGTCGGAGGGGAGCGGGTTCTTCTTGGTCTTCTCGGATGGGGGCGCGACCCACGGCCCGGTCTGGGCGGCCACGTCCGCCGGACCGCGGCCCGAGGCGAGGATCAGCAGGATCACGGCCAGCGCGAGTCCAGCGGCGCGGGTAACGAGGGACAGCGACGTCATCGAGGGCCTCCTGTGGCAGCCGGAACCGAAGCGAATCGTCCCGCCATCATTGACGAAACGCATAGTCATTTAACACCACGCTTCCACGAGGGGTCAAGTCCTTCCCCGGTTTTCGCGGTTGCCGCGGGCGTGTGCTATGGTCTCGGCGTTCATGGCCGACGAACCCGTCCATCTCGTCGCGGTGATCGGCGCGGGCCCCGCCGGCCTCTTCGCCGCCCGCGCGCTCGCCGCGGCCGGCGCCCGCGTGGTCCTCCTCAACCGCGACATCAAGCCGGGCGGCCTGGCCGAGTACGGCATCTTCCTGAACAAGTACAAGATGAAGAGCGGGCTGCGGCGCCAGTTCCACAAGATCCTCACCGACCCACGTGTAACCTATCTTGGACACGTGACGATCTCGAACAAGGGCGATCTCAAGGTTCAGGACCTGGCGGCCCTGGGTTTCGACGCGCTGGTGTACGCGATCGGGGCGCAGGGCACGAAGTACCTGGGCGTGGAGGGCGAGCGCTTGCCGGGCGTCTATCACGCCAAAGATCTCGTCTATCACTACAATCGCCTGCCGCCCTTCAGCGAGCGGCCCTTCCCCATGGGCCGCCGGGTGGCCATCGTGGGCGTCGGCAACGTGATGGTGGACATCGCGAACTACTGCGCGCACTTCGCGGACTGCGACGAGATCATCGCCATCGCGCGCCGGGGCCCGTTCGAGAAGGCCTACGACGACCGCGAGTTCGAGGACGTGGAGGACGCCTTCGACCACGCGCTCTACCGCGAGGAGATCGAGCGCATCCGGCCGCGGCTTCAGGCCGCGGGTCAGAACGCCGACGAGCTGCTCACCGCCCTCGCGGCCAAGCCCGAGGGGTCCCCGCGGGCCCGCGCCCGCCTGCGCTTCCGCTTCCTCGCCTCGCCCAAGCGCGTGCTGGCCGAGGGGGGCCGCGTGACCGGGCTCGAGGTGGAGGAGAACCGGCTCGAGCACAAGGGGGATCGCATCGTCGCGGTCAGCACCGGTGAGATTTCGGTCGTCCCGGCCGACACCGTGGTGTTCGCGGTGGGTGACCGGGTGGACGAGGACGCAGGACTCCCCTACAAGGACGGGCTCTACCTCACGGCGCCCGGCGAGGATCCGGCCGCGGCCTACCAGGTGCTCGATCCCGCGGCCGGCAGCGCGCAGCCGGGCGTGTTCGTGGTCGGCTGGGCCCGGCGCGCCAGCGACGGCGTGGTGGGCCGCGCGCGGCTCGACGCGGAAACCGGGATCAAGCACGTCGCCACCTATCTCGCGTCCCGGCCGAAGCGGCCGGCCGCCGCGGCCGAGCAAGGTGTCGAGGCGCTCCGCCGCACGCTGGCCGAGCGGGGCGCCGTCGTCGTGGACTACCCGGCGGTGCAGCGGCTCGAGGCGGCGGAGAAGGCGCGCGCGGCGGCCGACACGGTGGAAGAGTTCAAGTTCCGCAGCGATCGCGAGATGCTGGACGCGATCCGACCCTAGCCCCGCCGGCCCAGCAGGAGCAGGAGCGAGGCCGCGACGCCGTAGGCGGCGGCCAGCGCGTGCGGCGCTCCACTCGCCACCGCCCACGGCCAGAACACGGCGCCCCCGGGCAGCGGGGAGTGAATCAGCCCGAAGAGCGTGGCCATCGCCGCGATCGCCAGGACCGCGGCGGCGACCCGCGGGCGCCGGTCGATGATCGCGACCAGGGCCGAGCCCCACACCAGCGCGGTCAGGATGAATCCGTTCCCCAGCACGAGGAGCGCGCTCCACAGTAGCCGGCTCTCGCCCCCGAGATCGGCCGGGCTCTTGCCCACCCCGCCGAGCAGGAGGCCGCCCTCGATCAGGACCAGCGCGGCCACCGCGGGCAGGAACGACACCGCGACCGCGGGAGCGTGGCGGGCCGGCGAGGCCAGGAAGGCCTGCGCGGTGATCTGCAACCCCACGAAGACCAGGATCGGGGCCACCGCGGCCTCCGGCAGGAGCCGCACCAGCACCGCGACGACCCCGACCGCGGCGCCGACGCCGATCAGGAGACCGGTCGCCAGCGTGTAGCCGGCCCGAGCCCCCATCGCCTTGTAGGCGGGATGTCCGATGTACGGGGTGTTCTGGATCACGCCGCCGCAGCAGCCGGCCGCGATGGTGGCGATCGCCTCGGTCAGCAGGATGTCGCGCGCGCGGTACTCGTCGCCGGCCACGATGGCCGACTCGGTGTTGTCGATGCCGCCGACCACGGTGGCCAGCGCGAAGGGCACCGCGAGCGGCAGGTAGGGCAGCGTGGCCTCGAGGGCGTCGAGCCAGGCGAGCGTCGGGAGCGGGAGGGCCAGGCCGAGCGCGCCCAGCGTGACCGCGGGATGCGGGCCCGGCGCGCCGGCCGCGTCGAGGGCCCAGCGACCCCAGAAGATGACCGTCCCCGCCAGCACCGCGGCCAGCGCGCCGGGCAGGCCCCACGGCATCCGCACGCCGCCCAGCAGCGCGGCGAGGAGCACGACGAGCGAGACCACGCCCACGAGCGGATCGCCGAAGATGCGCAGCGAGGGCAGGAAGGCGATGAGGAGGATCGCGACGCCCGCGATGGAGCCGAGCAGCGCGGCCCGCGGCACCACGCGCCGCGCCCAGTCTCCCGCGAAGGCGCAGCCGAGCTTGATCACCCCCATCGCCACCGTGACGCCCATGCCGATCTTCCAGGCCACGATCGGATCCCGGGTGAGGAGCATGGCCGGCCCGAGCACGCCGAAGACGATCCCGAAGAGGGACGGGGTGTCGAGCCCGAAGGGCATCGCGGTCACGTCGCTCCGGCCGGTGCGGCGCATCAGCCGGACCGCGAGGGCGGTGTAGGTCAGGTTGCCCAGGAGCACGCCCACCGCGGTGCCCGGGACCATCACGTGGAGCACGAGGTCGGAGGGAAAGCCGAAGACGCCGATGAGGAGACCCGAGAAGATGACGAAGAGGCCGAGGTTGTCGAGCGCCAGGCCGAAGAACGCGTTCCAGTCGCCGGGGGCCCACCAGCGGACGGCCGGCGCCGTCCTCACCGGATCAGGCGGAGCGGAGCGGGGCCGACCCGGCCGCGGAGAACTCGCGCGCGAGCGCGCGCACCCGGTCCGCGAGGCCGCTGCACCACGCGAGGCTCCCGCGGTTCTGGGCCACCTCGGGGAAGCCGAGCTCCACCGCGGGGCTGGGCGGCGCGGGCCGCAGGGCCTCGCCGAGCCGCAGGCGCACGCCGTAGCTCTGCCCCTCGCGCGCGCCCTCGGCGTCCACCACCGCCTCGACGCGCAGGTTCTCCTGCTTGGCGTGCGCGCGGACGAAGTTCTCGAGCCAGCGCGCCACCTCCTCGTAGTTACCGCCGGAGAACACGACCGCCCCCTAGCACTCGTTGAAGCCGCAGGAGAGACACTTCTTGCACCCTTCCTCGTACACCAGCGTGGCCTGGCCGCACTCGCGGCAGAGATCCCCCACCCGCCGCAGCCCGCCCGCCGGCGCCGGGGACGTGGCGGGCGCCGGGGTCGCGCGCGGCGTGCCGATGTGCTCGGCGAGCGTGCGCGCGAGCGCGTCGGGGAGCGAAAGCACCTTGGCCGCCCCGAAGCCGGTGGGCTGGCCGCCGCCGATGAAGGAGAGCTGGCTGATCGCCGCCTCGAGTCGCTGACGCGGCGACAGCGGGGACGGCAGGCGCAGCACGAGGGAGACGAGCCGGCCGAGGGCCTCCGCCACCGCCATCGTGTCCGATCCCGCCTTGCCCACCTGCACGAAGACCTCGAACGGCTCGCCGCCGCCGTTGTCGTTGACGGTGATGAACGCGGTGCCGATCGGCGTCTCCATCCGGTAGGTGGCCCCGGTGAGGCTGTGCGGGCGCGGCTTCACGCCACGCTGGCCCGGCTCCGCGGGGGCGCCCTCGCCGCGCAGGCCCATGTTGAGGACCTGGCCGCCCTTGGAGCCGTCGCGGAAGACGGTGATGCCGAGACAGCCGAGATCCCAGGCCCGCCGGTAGGCGGCCGCGACGTCCGCCTCGGTCGCGCTCTCGGGCAGGTTGATGGTCTTCGATACCCCGTTGTCGGTGTGCTTCTGGAAGGCGGCCTGGTGCCGCACGTGCCAGACCGCGTCGATCTCGTGCGCGGTCTTGAAGACCTCGCGCGCGGCGGCGGGCACGCCGTCGACGCCCGCGAGCGAGCCGCGCCGGGTCACCTCGGTCATCAGGGCCTCGGTGTGGAAGCCCTGCCGCCGGGCGAGCCGCTCGAAGGTCTCGCTGAAGAAGGGCAGCACGCGCTCGCCGTCCGGGCCCTTCACGCGGTGCTCGAAGGCCAGCGCGAAGACCGGCTCGATGCCGGAGGAGCATCCCGCGATCATCGAGATGGTCCCGGTGGGCGCGATGGTGGTCACGGTGGCGTTGCGCAGCGGCCGCTCGTGCCGGTAGATGGAGCGCCCCCAGTGCGGGAACGGGCCGCGCTCCTCGGCGAGGCGGGCCGACTGGTCGTGGCCCCTCTCCTTCACGAAGGCCATGAGGCGGTCCGCCAGATCGAGCGCCTCCTCGCTGTCATAGGGGATGCCGAGGGTGAAGAGCAGGTCCGCCCAGCCCATGACGCCCAGGCCCACGCGGCGGTTGGCCTTCACCATCTCGTCCACCTGCTCGAGCGGATAGGGGTTCACCTCGATCACGTCGTCGAGGAAGCGCACCGCGAGGCGCACCACCCGCTCGAGCTCGCCCCAGTCGACCTCCCACCGTCCCGCGCGCTCGACCGCGAACTTGGCCACGTTCACCGAGCCGAGGTTGCACGCGTCGTTCGGCAAGAGAGGCTGCTCGCCGCATTGGTGGACGACGAAGCCGTTGGCGATCATCGAGTGGCTCTGCGGCTCGGTCAGGTCGTAGACCGCGCGCGGGCCGGCGGGGATGACCGCGGCCACCGGATCGCTCCACTTCTGCGCGTAGGAGCCCGCGTAGCGCACCGGCTCGAGCCGGCGCTGCTTGTCGTTCAAGAAGCCGATCTCCCGGAGGAAGAGCCCGCGCGACTTTCCGAAGATGCCGAGCTCGAACAGCACGCCGTCGGAGCTGTAGGAGCGCAGCTCGCCTGCCTTGGTCCGGTACGGGAAGAGCTCCTCGCGGGGCGCTCGGGAGCGGTCCATCAGGCGGCTCTTGATCCCGAGATTGAGGAGGAGGAGCTGCACTCCCTGGAGCAGATCTCGGCTCTTGGACGTGAGCGCGATCCACGAGCTGTTGGTCTTGGGGTTCTCGCGAACGGTGCCGTCGGCGGAGAAGAGCCCCTGCAGGAAGCCCACGACCGCCGGACGAGGCGCCCGGAACAAGCTCTCGGGCACCGTCTTGTCGCGCGCGCCCACCGGCCGGACACCGAGCGACTCGAAGAAGCCGGAGAAGAACTTGCCCGGGTACATGAGCTGCCGAACGCCCCGCGCGCGGGTCCACACCTTCACCGTCCGGCCGAACCACGGCGTCATGATGCCCACGATGCGCTCGAGTGCGGCGTCGTCCCCGGGGCCGAACACGAAGCCCACCCGGGGGTACGCGGCGGTGCGCAGCCAACCGTCACCGACGAGCCAGCCGAGGACCCGGCCGAGGTCGGCGCTCCACCGCTGGGGCAGCTCGTGACGGTATCGGCGTCCGTTCTTTCCGACGAACTCGCGCGGCGCCGCCACCGGCAAGGCCGCGTCGTCCTCGAAAGTCCCCGGGTCGCTCTGGATCCACACTCGATCCACGCCGACCCGCAGCGCGCCGGCCCGCATCCAGCCCCGGTCGGTCATCAGGCGGTGATCCGGCGTGCAGGTCAGCTCGAAGCCGGCCACGGTCCGCACCGTCACGGTCTCCCGATCACCGGAGCGGAACGCCCGGCTCATCGGCAGGCATCCCTGCCCGTAGGCGGAGAGCGGGACGTTGTTCGTGCCTTCCCATACCATGAGGCGCGAGGGGAGCAGCCGCTGATCCACCTTGACGGCCAGGCCGCCCTCCCGATACTGCTCCGCGAGCGTCTCCATGCGGAGCAGGCCGCGATCCGTCGCCACGAGGGCGTCCCCGCTGATGCACGGATTGGTTGCCTCGATCAGTCCGAGATCCGGCGTGGGATTGGCGGGGCTGCGGTTGATGCGGTCGAGGAAGATCATGCCGGGGTCGCCGGTGCGCCACGCCGCGCGCACGATGCGATCCCAGACGTCCCGCGCGCGCAGCTTGCCCGCGACCTGGCCGGTGCGCGGGTTGATCAGGTCGTATTCCCCGTCGGCGGCGAGGGCCTCCATGAAGGCGTCGGTGGCCGCGACCGAGATGTTGAAGTTGGTGATGCCGCCGTCGAGCTTGCACTCGATGAACTCGAGCACGTCCGGGTGGTCCACCCGGAGGATGCCCATGTTGGCGCCGCGCCGCGCCCCGCCCTGCTTCACCGCCTCGGTCGCCGCGTTGAACACGCGCAGGAAGGACACCGGGCCCGACGCCCGGCCGCCCGTGGAGTGGACCACGTCGTCCTTCGGGCGGAGGCGGGAGAACGCGAAGCCGGTGCCGCCGCCCGACTGCTGGATGATCGCGGCCGCCTTCACCGACTCGAAGATCTCCTCCATCGAGTCGCCGACCGGCAGCACGTAGCAGGCGGAGTACTGGAGCGCGTTCTCCTTGCCCGCGTTCATCAGCGTGGGGGAGTTGGGCAGGAAGTAGCCCTCGACCATCATGTCGTAGAAGGCGGCCGCGACCTCCCCGACCGCGGCCGGGCTCCGCCCGAAGCGGCTCTCCGCGGAGGCGATGGCGGAGGCGACCCGCCAGCACATCTCCTCGGGGGTCTCCCGGACCTGCCCCTGCTCGCGGGCGAGGTACCGCTCGCGCAGGACCCGGAGAGCCGGCTCGGACCAGCGGCCTACCTTGGACGGTCTTGTCTCGGACGGCATGACGTTGTTACCGACTTCCTCCTCCCCCATCCTATGGTATCCCCGGCCGTTTGCACACCTGCGCGTGGGGTAGCCCGCCGACTATCTCACAAACTTGACTACAGTCCAAAGGTGTTTAGAATTGGGCGGAATTGACTCCTCGAGCCGCCTCTTCCGGTCCAGACCCCGGGTGGACCAGTCCATGGCCATGCGTATTCTGAAGAAACACCGCGTCGGCCTCGTTCTGCTCGGCCTGGTGGTCCTGATCGGCACCCTCGTGACCTATCGCCTCAAGGATCAGCAGGCCCGCGCGGTGACCCGGGCCCGCCCGGACGTCCTGGTCGGAGTGCTGAGCCCGGCGCGCCGGGATCTGGAGATCAAGCTCACCTTCACCGCCGACATCGTGGCCGCCCAGCAGGCCGCCATCTTCTCCAAGGTCTCGGGCTACATCCGCCGCATCCACGCCGACCGCGGCGACTTCGTGAAGGCGGGGCAGCTGCTCGTCGAGGTGGACGATCTGGAGCTGCAGGCCGCGCTGCAGCAGGCGCGCGCTGCGCTGCTCACCGGCGAGGCGGGTCTCGAGGTGGCGCGCTCCACCCTCGAGGGGCAGCATGCGAACCTCGAGAACCAGAAGGCGAATCTGGCCAAGGCCCGCGCGGTCGCCGACAACGACGCGCGACAGGCCCAGCGCATGAAGACCCTGTTCGAGCGCGGGCTCGTCTCGGCCACCGACTACGAGAACGCGCGGACGACCACCGAGTCCTCGGCGGCCAGCGTCCAGGCCGCGGTCGCCCAGCTGCGCGTGGCCGAGGTCCAGGTGCTGACCCAGGAGAGCCAGGTGCGCCTCTCGGAGGCCCAGGTGGAGACCTACCGGGCCGCGCGGCAGCTCGCGGAGACCAACCTGGCCAACACGCGACTCATGGCCCCGTTCGCAGGCTACGTCTCGCAGCGCAATCTCGACAACGGGGCCTCGGTGAGCGCGGCGTCGGCCGGCACCAGCACCACCTCGGTGGGCATTCTCGTCCTGCAGGACATCGAGACCGTCAAGCTCCAGATCGAGGTGCCGGAGCGCGACATCGCCCGCGTGACGCTGGGCGCGCCGGTCGCCATCACCGCCGACCCCTACCAGGGGCAGCGCTTCGGGGGCAAGGTCGTGCGCCTCGTCCACAGCCTCGATCCGCGCACCCGCACCATGGGGGTGGAGGTGGACATCCCGAACCCGGACCGCAAGCTCAAGCCCGGGATGTTCGCGCGCGCCGAAGTACTGGTCGACACCCGCAAGGACGCGCTCACCCTCCCGGTGGAGGCGCTCCGGGTGGGCGAGGCGCGGCCGTCGGTGATGGTGGTGAAGGACGGCGTCGTCGAGGCGGTGATCGTCGAGGTGGGCCTCTCCGACTCCCGCTTCGTGGAGGTGCGCCAGGGGCTGAGCGAGCAGGATCAGGTGATCCTGCAGGGCAAGGATCTCGTCAAGGCCAAGCAGAAGGTCCGGACGGTTCCGGCCACCGGACAGTAGCGCGCCATGTGGCTGACCCTCATCGCGCTCCGGAACGGCATCGCCATCCTCATGGCCTCCCTGGCCATCGTGGTGCTCGGGGCCACCTCCCTCGGCAAGATGCCGATCGATCTCTTCCCGAACATCAACTACCCGTCGATCCAGATCGGCACGGTCTACAAGGGCGCCAACGTCCAGGACGTGGAGCGCACCGTGACCTACCCGATCGAGAAGGCGGTCTCCGCGGTGGCCAACGTCCGCTACGTGGAGTCGCGCTCGCGCCAGGGCTTCTCGGTGGTGACCGTCCAGTTCGCGTGGGGCTCGGATCTCGACGCGGGGCTGACCGAGGTCGCGCAGCGGATCCAGCAGATCATGACCACGCTGCCCACCGGGGTGCAGCAGCCGTTCATCCTCAAGTTCGATCTCTCCAACATCCCGGTCTGCCTCGTGACCATCACCGGGGGCGGGCTCGACGAGAAGCAGCTCTACGACCTGGCCTACAACACGGTGGAGCCCCAGCTCGAGCAGCTCCCCGGGGTGGCCTCCGCCAACGTGGACGGCGGCAAGATCCGGCAGATCACGGTGAACCTCAACCGCGACCTGCTCCACGCCAAGGGCATCTCGGTCACCGAGGTGGCCCGGTCGGTCAACGACTCGAACTTCCTGCTGCCCTCCGGCGACCTCAAGCTCGGCAACCTCGACTACAACGTCTTCACCAACAACCAGTTCTCGGTGGTCGAGCCGATGGAGAACATCGTCGTCCGCCGGGTCGGGGGCACCCAGATCCGGGTGCGCGACCTCGGCCGCGTCGAGGACTCCTGGGAGACCCAGCAGTCGGTGGTGCGGGTCAACGGCGAGCGCGCGGTGTACCTGCGGGTCAACAAGCAGCCCGGCGGCAACACGGTGGACGTGGTCGACGCGGTGAAGGAGCGGCTGCCCCGGCTGACCGGGCTGCCCGCGGGCATCAACATCCGGATGACCCTCGACCAGTCGATCTACATCCGGCAGTCCATCAAGAGCCTCTGGCACGAGGCGGCGATCGGCTCGCTCCTCGCGTTCCTGGTCATCCTCCTCTTCCTCCGCTCGTTCGTCTCCACCCTGATCATCTCGATCGCGATCCCGCTCTCGCTCCTGCTGACCCTCGTCGCGATGTTCATGCTCGGCCAGACCCTCAACGTGTTCACCCTGGGCGGGCTCGCCCTCGCGGTGGGCCGGCTGGTGGACGACTCGATCGTGGAGCTGGAGAACATCAACCGGCACCTCAACATCCCGGGCAAGGCCCGCGGCCCCGCGGTGCTCGACGCGGCCCGCGAGGTGGCGATGCCGATCTTCGTGTCGACCATCACCACCATCGTGGTGTTCCTGCCCACCGTGTTCCTCGAGGGCCAGTCGCGGCTGCTCTTCATCCCGCTCACCTTCACGATCTCGTTCTCGCTCTTCGCGTCGTTCCTGGTCTCGCGGACGGTGACCCCGCTCCTCTGCATGCACTGGCTCAAGCCGGAGCGGCCGATGGCCGAGCGCCCCCGCAACGCGTACACCCGCGCCCTCGGCCTGGTGACCCGCGCGCTCGAGCGCCTCGACGAGCGCTACCAGCTCGCGCTGGGCTGGGCCCTCGGCCACCGGCGGGCCCTGATCGGCGTCATCCTGCTGCTGGTGGCGAGCGCGGCCGCGCTCGTCCCCCTGATCGGGAGCGAGTTCTTCCCGCCCTCCGACGAGAGCCAGTTCATCATCCGCATCCGCGCCCCGGTGGGCACCCGGGTGGAGGAGACCGAGCGCACGGTGGCCCGGATGGAGGAGATCATCCGCTCCAGTCTCGAGCCCGGCGAGCTCAACGCGGTGGTGTCCACGGTGGGCGTGCCCACCGGGCGCTCGGGCGTGTTCTCACAGAACACCGGGCCCCACGCCGCCCAGCTCCAGGTCTACCTGAACACGCCCGAGCAGCGCGCGCGCAACGACCGCGAGATCGTGGCCGCGGTGCGTCCCCGCCTCGCCGGGCAGTTCCCCGGCACCACCATGCAGGTGGTGTTCGGGGGCATCGTGAGCCGCGTGCTGAACACCGGCTCGCAGTCGGCGATCGAGGTCGAGCAGCTCGGCTACGACCTCAAGGCGGCCCAGGCCACCGCCCAGGAGGTCGCGCGGGTGATGCAGGAGGTCCACGGCATCGCCGACGTGTTCATCAGCCGCGAGGAGAACTACCCGCAGTTCGACATCGTGGTGGACCGGGAGAAGGCGGCCACCGCGGGCCTGAGCCAGCGCGACATCGCGCAGGCCGCGCTCTTCTCGCTCAACAGCAACGTGAGCGTGAACCCGGCGATCTACACCGATCCCCGGACCGGCAACCAGTACAACATGGTCGTGCAGCTCGACGAGCCGTTCCGCTCCGCCGCCGAGGACCTGAACCGGCTCTTCGTCATCGGCGACGGGGGGCGACCCGTGCTCCTGGGCAGCGTGGCCGAGGTGCGGCAGGGCACCGGGCCGGTGATGCTCGAGCGGAAGTACCAGCAGCGGATCGTGAAGATCAACGCCAACCCGGCCGGGCGCGACCTCGGCGCGATCAGCGGCGAGCTGGACGAGCGGTTCCGCAACATGGCCCTGCCCCCTGGGTTCACGGTGCAGCTCGGCGGCCAGACCGTGCAGCAGCGGGAGGCGTTCAGCAGCCTGAAGTTCACCTCGCTGCTGGCTCTGATGCTCGTCTACATGGTCATGGCCTCGCAGTTCAAGTCCCTGCTCGATCCGCTCATCATCATGTTCTCGGTTCCCCTCGGGATGATCGGGGTCATCTGGGCCCTCTTCCTCACCAACACCACGCTCAACGTCACGTCCTTCATGGGCATCATCATGATGGTCGGGATCGTCGTCTCCAACGGAGTCCTGCTGGTGGAGTACATCAACGAG
Organism: Candidatus Methylomirabilota bacterium; assembly: GCA_035260865.1. Classification (GTDB taxonomy): domain Bacteria; phylum Methylomirabilota; class Methylomirabilia; order Rokubacteriales; family CSP1-6; genus CAMLFJ01. The sequence continues at coordinate 15,861 of DATFUK010000342.1, forward strand.
CTGAGGCGGCACGGCCTCGGGCTGCACGAAGCGGTGATGCGGGCGGGGCGCACGCGGCTCCGGCCCATCATCATGACCAGCCTCACCACCGTGGTCGGTCTGTTCCCCATGGCCCTCGGCATCGACGTGGGCAGCGAGGCGAACGCCCCCCTCGCGCGCGCGGTCATCGGCGGCCTGACGATCTCTACGATGCTGACCCTGGTGCTGATCCCAACGCTCTACGTGATGCTCGAGGAGCGCTTCCCCCGCCGGGTCCCGGCGATGGAGGGCGCGCCCGTGCTGCAGGGAGACATGGCATGATTGGCCGGCACTTCCCCCGCTCTCTGGTCCTGGCGCTCACCGTGGCGACGACGCTCTCCGGCGTGGCCGCGGCGCAGACGCCCGCCCCCGCGCCCCCGGTCACGCCGATGCCGGCCCCTCCGACTCCGACCGCGGCGCCGATGCCGACGCGCGAGCCCCTGCCCGCTCCTCCCGGCATCCGTCCGTTCGCCACCCCCCAGGAGCTGATCGGCCGCGAGCTGACCCTCGAGGAGGCGGTCAACATCGGCATGGAGAACGCGCCGAAGATCGTGGCGCGCATCGGCGACTACGTGGCGTCCCAGCAGCGCGTGAACCAGGCCCTGGCCCCCTTGCTGCCCCAGCTGAGCGGTTCCGGCAGCTACGGCCGGGCCCGCTCCGTCAACTCGTTTAGCGGAGACGCCATCACCGGCGACTTCGGCTCCGCCAGCGTCACCGCGTCGCAGCTCCTCTTCGACTTCGGCCGGACGTGGGCGGCCAAGGACGTGGCCAAGTCGAGCGCGGAGGCGATCAAAGAAGTGCTCGAGGCCCAGAAGCTCGACATCTCCCAGCTCGTGAAGACCCAGTACTACACGCTGCTTCTCTCCAGGCGGCTGGTCGAGGTGAACGTGACCGCGCTCGACCGGGCCGAGGTCAACCTCCGCAGCGCGCAGGGCTTCTTCCAGGTCGGCACCCAGCCCAAGTCCTTCGTGACCCGAGCCGAGGTGGACGTGGCCAACGGACGGGTCAACGTGATCCGGGCCCAGAACGCGGTGAGCCTGGCGCGGGTCGCGCTCAACACCGCGATGGGCATCGCGATCAACGCGCCCACCGAGGTCAAGGACACGCTCGCGTATCAGCAGTTCCCGATGGACCGGAACGCGCTGGTGGGCGAGGCGCTCAAGAACCGGCCGGAGTACCGGCAGATCAAGGCGCAGGCCGACGCGGCCGACGCGTTCGTCCGCCAGACCTTCCGGGACTTCTTCCCCAACCTGGTCGGAAGCGGTACCTACGGAGTGACCGGCGTCACCGGATTCCCCGCCTCCAGCTCCCGATCCACCAACGGCTTCACAGACTCGGGCAACGAGTGGCAGGTCGGCCTCTCGCTGAACTGGTCCATCTTCGACGGCGGCGGCAAGATCGCGCGCTACAAGGAGGCCAAGGCCAACCTCGAGGCGTCCCGGGCCCGCGTGCGCGATACCGAGCTGCAGGTCTGGCAGAGCGTGGAGCAGTCGTACCTGAACCTGGGCGAGGCGGAGGAGCGCATCGGGGCCGCCCGCAAGGCGGTGGAGTCGGCCGAGGAGAACTACCAGCTGGCCCGGGGACGCTTCGACGCGGGGGTAGCCAACATCATCGAGCTCACCGACGCCCAGCTCGCTCTGACCCAGGCCCAGTCCACCGAGGCGCAGGCCCTCTCGGATTACCGGATCGCCATCGCCAACCTGGAGCGGTCCCTGGGCCGCCGGTAAATAGCGCGCGCCCCCAGCGCGTCTGACCATCATGAAACGCCGTGCCCTCTGGATCGTCGGGATCGTGGTCGCCGCGGGAGTGATCTCCGGGGGCTATCTCTATACCCAGGGCATCGGGGCTCGCTCCGCCTTCCGCACCGCCGCGGTGTCGCGCGGGCCGCTCACCTCCGCGGTCTCGGCCACCGGTACCCTCAACGCGGTCATCACGGTGCTCGTCGGCTCCCAGATCTCCGGGCAGGTCAAGGAGCTCCTCGCCGACTTCAACTCGATGGTCAAGAAGGACCAGGTCATCGCCCGCATCGACCCCGAGACGTTCGAGGCCAAGGTCAACCAGGTGAAGGCCCAGGTGGACGCGGCCCAGGCCTCGGTGCTGAACCAGCAGGCGGTGGTGGAGAAGACCCGCGCGGATCTCGAGAACGCCCGCGCCGCGCTCGCGGTCGCGCGCGCCCAGACCGCCAAGTCCCAGGTCACGGTCGTGGACTCCAAGCGCACGCTCGGCCGCAACCAGGATCTGCGCCAGCGCGGCCTCATCGCCCAGGCCGACGAGGACACCGCCCAGGCCGCCTACGACTCCGCGGTGGCCCAGGTGAACGCCTCGAAGGCCCAGGAGGACGCGCAGGTCTCCGCGGTGCGGTCGGCGGAGGCCCAGCTCCGGGTCTCGGAGGCGATGCTGAAGAACGCGGTGGCCCAGGTCGTGCAGAACGAGCAGGCGCTGCGCCAGGCCCAGGTCGATCTCGAGCGCACCTACATCCGCGCTCCGGTGGACGGCACCGTGGTGGGCCGCAGCGTGGACGTGGGCCAGACCGTCGCGGCGAGCCTCCAGGCGCCGACCCTGTTCACGATCGCCCAGGACCTGCGCAACATGCAGGTGGACACCAACGTGGACGAGGCCGACGTGGGCCGGGTCACGGTCGGCCAGACCGCCACCTTCACGGTGGACTCCTTCCCGAGCCGGACCTTCACCGGCGAGGTCGTCCAGATCCGGAAGGCCCCCCTCGTGGTCCAGAACGTCGTCACCTACGACGTGGTGGTGAGCGCCAAGAATCCGGAGCAGCGGCTCCTGCCCGGGATGACCGCCAACGTGCGAATCATCATCGAACAGAAGGAGAGCGTGCTCCAGGTCCCGAACGCGGCGCTCCGCTTCCGGCCCCCGGGGATGGAAGCCCCGGACCGAGAGCGGCCCGCGCGCCCCGGACCGGGGAGCGGCGGCCGCGCGGGGGGACCGCCCACGGGTCGCGTGTGGGTGCTCGGGCCGGACGGCAAGCCGGCCGCGCTCTCGCTGCAGCTCGGCATCGGCGACGGCACCTACACGGAGGTGGCCAAGGGCGAGATCAAGGAAGGCCAGCAGGTGATCGTCGGCGTGATGGCCCCGGGCGACCGCCCGCAGCAGCAGCAAGGCGCCCCGCGGCTCCGGCTCTGAGATGCCCGACGCCCTCATCGCGACCGAGAATCTCGTGAAGGACTATCACCTCGGCACGCGGCGCATCCACGCGCTCCGGAACGTCTCGGTCGCGATCCAGCCGGGCGAGTTCGTGGCGGTGATGGGGCCGTCCGGCTCCGGCAAGTCCACCTTCATGAACCTGCTCGGCTGCCTCGACACCCCGACTGCCGGCCAGTACCGGCTCGACGGTCTCGACGTCTCCCACATGGGGCGCGACCGGCTCGCCCGGGTGCGCAACGAGAAGATCGGCTTCGTGTTCCAGACCTTCAACCTGCTCCCGCGCACCTCCGCGCTCGAAAACGTGGAGCTGCCCCTGCTCTACAGCGCGATCCAGGCCCGCGACCGGCAGGCCCGCGCCCGCGCCAAGATCGCCGCGGTGGGCCTCTCGGAGCGGGAGCACCATCACCCGGCCCAGCTGTCGGGCGGGCAGCAGCAGCGGGTGGCGATCGCGCGCGCCCTCATCAACGATCCGGTCCTGATCCTGGCCGACGAGCCAACCGGCGCGCTCGACTCGCACACCAGCGTGGAGATCATGGCCCTCTTCCAGGATCTCAATCACGAGGGCATCACGGTGGTGGTGGTGACCCACGAGGCTGACATCGCGCGCTACGCCGGTCGCGTGCTGGGCTTCCGCGACGGGCGGCTGATCCGGGATGAAACGGTCCGCGACCGCCTGGTGGCCCGCGAGCAGCTCGCCACCCTGCCCCGCGGAGACGAGCAGGAAGAAGAGGACCTGGAGCCGGAGGTCGCCTCGCCGTGAACGTCCTCGCGAGCGCGCGCATCGCGGTACGGGCCCTCCGCGTCAACAAGCTGCGGAGCGCGCTCACCATGCTGGGCATCGTCATCGGAGTGGGCGCGGTCATCACCATGGTGGCGGTGGGCGCCGGCGCCCAGGCCCGGGTCGCCGAGCAGATCCAGAGCCTCGGCTCGAACCTCATCATCATCTGGCCCGGCACCGTCAACCTGGGCGGGGTGCGGCTCGGAGCCGGCGCCCAGGCCACCCTGTCCGAGGACGACTCCCTGGCCATCGAGCGCGACATCGCGCTCGTCGAGGTGGTGGCCCCGTCGGTTCGCGGCAACGCCCAGGTCGTGTACTCCAATCTCAACTGGTCCACCACCATCCTGGGCGTGACCCCCGAGTACCTCCCGGCCCGCGACTGGGAGATGAGCTCGGGCCGCGCGCTGACACGGGAAGAGGTGGAGGGCGCATTCAAGGTCGCGATGGTCGGGCAGACGGTGGCGCAGAATCTGTTCGGCGAAGAGGACCCGCTCGGCCAGGTGATCCGGATCAAGAAGGTCCCCTTCACGATCATCGGGGTCATGGATCGCAAGGGACAGACGACGTGGGGGCAGGACCAGGACGATCAGATCCTGATCCCGCTCTCCACCGCCAAGACCAAGGTCGTGGGCGGCAACCAGGCCAAGGGGCGCGCGGTCGGCACCATCAGCATCAAGGTCCGGGACGCGGGCCTCATGAAGGAGGCCGAGAACGAGATCCGGGAGCTGCTGCGGCAGCGCCACCGCCTCCAGCCCCATCAGGAGGACGACTTCAACCTCCGCAACCTCGCCGAGGTGCTCCAGTCCCAGGAGGCGGCCTCCCGGGTCCTCACGATCCTCCTGGCCGCCATCGCATCGGTCTCGCTGCTGGTGGGCGGCATCGGTATCATGAACATCATGCTGGTCTCGGTGACCGAGCGGACGCGGGAGATCGGCCTGCGCATGGCGGTGGGCGCGCGCGGTAAGGACATCCTCACCCAGTTCCTGGTGGAGGCGGTGACCCTGTCCCTGATCGGGGGGGTCATCGGCGTCGGGGCGGGCCTGCTCGGCTCCTACGCGATCGCCTACTTCGCGGAGTGGCGCACCCTGCTGCAGTTCGACGCGATCCTGCTCGCCTTCGGCTTCTCGGCCGCGGTCGGCATCTTCTTCGGGTTCTACCCGGCCCGCAAGGCAGCCGGGCTCAATCCGATCGACGCCCTCCGGTACGAATGATCCGCCCCGCCCTGCTCGCCGCGGTGGGGAGCCTGCTCCTCCTGACGCTCGCTCCGGCCGCCCGGTCCCAGACCTTCACGCCGCAGTCCTCGTCGCGCCTGGCGGTGAGCTTCACCACCGAGCGCGTGGGCAGCGGGCGCGTCCTGGTCTACGGGGAGGTGCGGAACGGCACCAACCAGTCCTGTGAGCGCGTCGTCGTGGGCGTGGAAGGGCTCGACGAGAACGGCCGGACGGTCAGCCGCGGCCGCGCCTACGTCTTTGGCGTGGTGCCGTCGCGCGGCTCCTCGAGCTTCGAGGTCCGCATGTCGTCGCCCGGGTCCGAGCGCCGCTTCCGCGTGGAGATCGAGTCCTTCCAGTTCGTCTCGTCCGGGAACTGACCTGCCCGGATGTGAAGAAGCGGAAATCCCGCCGCCCCGCCCGTCCCCGTCGCCGGATCCGCTCCCGCGCCCGTCGGCGCCGCGCGGTTCCCGCTCCCCCTGCCCCGCCGATCGCGGTGGCCCCGGCGGCCGCGGTCTCCGCGGCCGGCCTGGTCGAGCAGCGCGGCCTGCCCATCGTGGCCGAGCTGGCCCGCGTGGCGCGAGGCCTCGGTGCGCCGCGGGCCAAGCTCGAAGGGGCGATGGAGATCCTCTTCGGGGCCTACGGGGAGAGCGATCCCGACTTCTCGGGGCTCTTTCTCCAGGGCTGGATGCGGGCGCGCCATGACAAGCAGTTCCGGCTGACGCTCGCGTGGCAGCGCGAGCAGATCCGGCTCTCCCTGGAGGACATCCTGGTCGAAGGCGTCCGCGCCGGCGTCTTCCGGGCCGGGATGGACGCGGGCGCGGTGGCCGCGGTGATCGTGGGCGCCGCCGAGGGCTGCCTGCTCCAGGCCGCCACCGACGGCGGGGCGGTCACCGCCGAGCAGATCGTCCGCACCCTCCTGACGCTGGCAGTTGGGGGGGCCGTCGGGGGAACGGCCCGCGGACCGATCAGCGGGGCTTGAGCTCGATCCGGTAGCCGTCCGGATCCTGGATGTAGAGGGACGGCCCGGAGCCGAAGGCCCCGCGCCGCTGCACCACGTCGCCGTCCACCGTCACCCCGCGCGCCCGGAGCTCGTCGCGAACCCGCGTGAGGTCACCGGAGCGGATCGAGAGGCAGAAGTGGTCCAGCCCGCCGCCCTCCCCGCGCTCACCGGGCAGCAGATCGATCAGGTGCTCGCCGAACCGGAGCTGCACCAGAGAGATCGGCTTGTTCACGTGGTCGAGCGTGCAGCCGAGCACGTCGACGTAGAAGCGCTCCGACGCGGCCTGGTCGCGCACGTGGAGCACCAGGTGATCGAGCCCCAGCGGCTCGAAAGCCCGGTTCATCGCCTGAGCCCCACCGCGGCCAGCACGAGCACGCCCGCGAGCATCGCGGTGCCGTTCAACACGCCCGAGAGGCGGTGCAGGCGCGCGAAGGCCAGCGCCTCCGTGGAGACCGCGCCCGGCGCGGACCCGTTCTGCCGCAGCGCTTCGCGGGCCGCGTGCGCGGCCGGCAGCACGACGAGCCAGGCGTAGAGCGTGGCGGCCAGCATCACCGCGACCAGCAGGGGCGGCAGCCCGTCCCAGGGCCGGCGAGGGCCGAGCACGAGCCGGAAGCCGAGACCGGCCAGCGCGAGCGCGCCCAGGACCGCGCCCACCGCGTAGTAGCGCGGGAAGACCGCGCTCACGAAGCGCCCGGCCGCCTCGCGGTCGAGCGTGGAGAACGCGGCGGGCGCCACCACGCCGGCGAAGAACGCCATGACGCCGAGCCAGACCAGCACCGCCGCGGCGGGCACGAGTCTCATCGCGCCCTACCATACCGGCGGCGCGGCGGCATCGCAACCGGCCGCCTGGCGGGGCCGCCGGTGGATCGCGGGCGCGGTTGACAGGCGCGCGCGAGGCCTCTAGCATCGGGCGCGATGCGCGCGGCCGCGGCGATCGTGATGCTCCTGAGCGCGGCGGGGGCCGCGGGCGCCCAGTCTCCGCTCGCCGCTGAGGTTCGCGGCCTCACCGGCCGGTACCACGAGAACCCTCCGCGCATCGACGCGCTCAGACCGCTGATGGCGCAGGCCGCGCAGGCCGACCCGAGCGTGGACAACCTGCTGGCCCTCGCCCAGATCGCGTTCCTCTACGGCGACGTGCGCGCCCAGGGCACGGAAGAGAAGCTCGACGCCTACGAGCAGGGCCGCCAGGCGGCCAGGCGGGCCGCCGAGATCGCGCCCCGGAACGCCCGGGCGCACTTCTGGTACGCCACCAACGCGGGACGGTGGGGCCAGACCAAGGGCGTGCTGCGCTCGCTCTTCCTGCTGCCCGAGGTCAAGCGCGGCATGGAGACCGCGCTCGAGCTGGACCCGCGGTTCCCGCCCGCCTACTTGCTCGCGGGCACCGTCTACTACGAAGTGCCCGGCCTCTTCGGCGGCGACCTGGAGCGATCCGAGCGGCTCTTCCGGGCGGGCCTCGAGGT
>DATFUK010000343.1:0-3531 GCA_035260865.1 Candidatus Methylomirabilota bacterium
TGCGCTGCCCGCGCACGTCCACACCGGGCAGGGAGACGTCGTCTTTGCCCTCCTTCGAGTCGGTGGGCGGCGTCTGGCCCCACGCGGAGGAGGCGGCGAGCGCCAGGCCCATGCCGACGGTGGAGCCGAACAGGCGGGTGAGGGGACCGGCGCGCCGACCGGCGCGCTGGATGCTCCTGACGAATACTCGACGGCGACCCATGTGATGCCTCCCGGGAAAGGGGACCGACCGGGCTGGCTAGCTTGGGTCGCGAAACCGGGGGCTGGCTAGCGAAGCGTTTCGGCGGGGTCCTCGCGCTCGGGAACCGACCGGCCCCGGTCCACACCGGGGTTGGGCTTAGGTGAACCTAATGAACGGGGGTTGTCAACCCTAATGTTAACCGGGGAACTCCCGCAGGAGTCGGCCCGGCCGGCCGCACCCGGGAAGGACGCCGCGCTCGTCCGCGGTCCGGACCCCGTTGACCCAGACCCCGTGAAGGCCGACCGCCGGGGTGTCGAGCCGGCTGGCCCCGGTCGGCAGGTCGTTGACCCGGCGCTTGCCGCCGCGCCCGACCGTCTTGGGGTCGAACAGCATGAGGTCGGCCCAGGCGCCGGGCCTGAGCCGGCCGCGGTCCGGGATACGGTAGGCGTCGGCCACCGCGCTGGTCACCGCCCGCACTGCCTGCTCGAGGGTGAGATCGCCGCGCTCGCGCGCCCAGTGCCCGAAGAGGTGCAGGCCGAAGCCCGCGTCGCAGAGGAAGGAGAGGTGGGCACCCGCGTCGGAGAGGGCCACCGCGGCGTTCGGGTGGCGCAGCAGCCGCTTCACCTCGGTCTCGTCGATGTTGAAGAGGCGGCAGTCGAACATGGCGTCGAGCTCGCCGTCGAGGCCGAAGTCGAGGAAGGTGTCCCAGGGATGCTGGCCGCGCTCGCGGGCCAGCGCGCCGATGGTCTGGCCCTCGAGCGCCCGGTGCTCGGGGCGCTGCACTTCCGCGATCGTCAGGTGATCCCAGTTCTTGTCGCTGAAGCGGTTCGGCACGCCCGGCTGGCCGATCTCCTGCTTGAGCGCGGCGCGGAACGACGGGTCCGCCAGCACCGCGCGGTAGCGCGCCTCCTCGGCGGCCTCGATGGCGGGCCGCCAGGCGATGAAGGCCTCGAGCGGGTAGGGGTGGCGCAGGGTGAACTCCATGCCGAGCGGGAAGCAGCCCACCTGCGCCCACAGCTCGCGTCCCCGGCTCCGCGCGGACTCGATCTCGCCCAGCTCGCGGAACACGCGGGTCGGATCGCCCGGATCCACGAACATGGCCGCGATCATCACGGGCCGGCGCGTGGCCGCCGCGATGCCCTCGAGCCACGGCACCGTGGAGGTCGAGCCCTTGGTCAGCATGAACACTCCGCGGCCCACCTCGCCGAGCGCGCCGGTGAGCGCGGCCATCTCGCGCTCGTCAGCCAGCCGCGAGGGCATCGGGATGCCATGCTCGCCGTTGTGCTGCTCGAGGGTGGAGGTGGCGAAGCCGATCGCGCCCACCCGCAGTGCCTCCACCACGATCCGCCGCATCTCCGCGATCTCCGCGTCGGTGGCGGTGCGCTTGCTGGCCTCCTCGCCGAGCACGTAGGTGCGCACCGAGGAGTGGCCCACGAACGAGGCCACGTTGGGGACGAGCCCGCGCCGCTCGAGCGAGGCCAGGTACTCCGGGTAGCTCTCGAAGTCCCACTGGATGCCCGCGCGCATGGCCTCGAGCGACATGCCCTCCACGTGCGTGAGGTTGCGCACGATGAGATCGCGGTTGGTGGGGCGGCACGGGGCGATCGTGAAGCCGCAGTTGCCGATCACCACCGTGGTGACCCCGAGCGAGGTCGAGGGGGTGGCGAAGGGATCCCAGGTGAGCTGCGCGTCGTAGTGGGTGTGCAGATCCACGATGCCGGGCGCGAGCACGAGGCCACCCGCGTCCACCCGCTCGCGCGCGCCGCCCAGATCACGGCCGCGGCGGTCGTCGCTGATCGCGGCGATGCGGCCGTCCGTGACCGCGAGGCTGCCGTCACGCACGGGCGTGCCGAGACCGTCGATGAGGCGCGCGTTATCGATGACGAGATCGTGCACGGGGAGGCCTCCTGGGGTCGTGGGCTTGCCTGACCCGCCGAGGCTAGCCCGGGGCCGGAAGCGAGTCAACCGCCCGCTACAATGTTCGCAGCGCCTCGGTGACCGGGATGCGCGCCGCGCGCACCGCGGGCAGGAGCCCGCCGGCCAGGCCGATCACCAGCGCCCAGGTAAGCCCGCGCAGCAGCAAAACCGGCGTCACCCGGAAGTCGAAGCCGACCTGCGAGAAGGTGCTGAAGTTGAGGGTGGAGAGCGAAGCGCCGTCGCAGTAGACGTAGGCCAGCCCGCCGCCCACCGCGCCGCCCAGCAGCGACAGCACGAGGGCCTCGATCATCACCGAGATGACCACCGGCGTCCCGCCGAAGCCGATGGCGCGCAGGGTCGCGATCTCCACCTGCCGGCTCGCGATGGCCGAGTACATGCAGTTGAGCGCGCCGAAGGTGGCGCCCACCGCCATGAAGGTCGCCACCGTGTAGCCCAGCACGTTGATGAGCGCGGACAGCACGTTGGCCTGCTTGGCATAGTACTCGGGCTCGCGCAGCACGCTGATCGAGAAGCGGCGGTCGCGGCTGACCGAGTCGCGGAACGCAGCGAGGCCCGCGTCCGAGCCGTCGGTGAGCCGGGTCGTCACCGACTGGTAGCCGGTGCGCCGGAAGGCGGACATGGCCACCTCGGCGTCGGCCCAGACCTCCGACTCGTGCACGTCGCCGCCGCTCGTGAAGACGCCGACCACCGTCCAGTCGCTGTCACGGAAGCCGATGCGCGAGCCGACCGAGAGTCCCGCGAACTGGCCCGCCGCCTTGCGCCCGACCACGACCTCGCGGACGCCGGGCTCGAAGCGGCGCCCCTCGACGAGCCGCGTCTCGTCGCGGATGTCGAACGCGGCCCGCTGCACCCCGCGGAACGGCACGTTGTTGGGGTTGGTCTCGCCCTTGCGCGGCAGGTCCACCATCACCACCAGCTCCGCGGAGGCGAGCGGGCGGCCGGCCCCGTCGCGGGCCACGCCGGGGAGGGCGGCGAGCAGCACCGCCTGGTCGCGATCGACGCCGCTCGAGAGCTCCGAGTCGGAGCCGGCGCGCAGCATGATCACGCGATCGCCGCGCCCGGTGCTGGCCAGCGTGTGGCGAAACCCTTCCGACATCGCCAGCACGGAGACCAGCACGCCCACGACCCCCGCGATGCCCACGACCACCACCAGCGACGTCCCGATCCGCGACGGGAGATTCCGCAGGTTCATGGCGGTTATCGCCACGATCTGAGCTAGGGTTCGCATTGGCCGGGCTGGCCGTCGACGGTTTGCGGTACTGCATTGCGGTCGACCGTTTCAGGTACTGCATTGTTCTGATTGGGGGGGCGCGGCGTCGCTCCTCCCCCAAGCCCCCCCACCGCATTCATTCGGCGCCGGTGTCCGGTTCTCGGCCTCATGTCGGTCTCAATGGCCCGAGAGGGCATCGACG